>JBOIDM010000284.1:0-9667 GCA_050740575.1 Gammaproteobacteria bacterium | reverse complement strand
GTGCGTTGCGCCTCGGTTTCCACGCCTTCGGCGACGACGCGCAATCGCAGGCTCCTGGCCATGGCGATGATCGCCCGGACCAGAGCCGCATCGCTCTGGTCCGTTTCCAGATCGCGCACAAAGGACTGGTCGATCTTGAGCGCGTTCAAGGGAAAACGCTTCAGGTAGCTCAAGGACGAATACCCGGTGCCGAAGTCATCCACGGCAAGCTCCACCCCGAGTTGCGAGAGCTGGATCACCGTCGCGAGCGATCGCTCCTGCATCATCGCGCTTTCGGTGAATTCCAGCCCGAGGCATGCGGGCAGAAGACCGCGCGTTGTAAGAATACTCTGAAGGTTGTGGGAGAATTGCTCATCTTTGATTTGATGGGGCGAGACATTGACGCTGATACGCGGTACCGTCAGACCCATCGCCCGCCAGCTCTGGATCTGGACCAGTACCTGTTCGAGCACCCAGACACCGATCGCCTGGATGTGCCCGGTCTCCTCGGCAACCGGTATGAATTCAGCCGGCGAGATCCATCCCCGCTCGGGGTGCCGCCAGCGGATGAGCGCCTCGGCACCGATGATCCGTTTATCTCGCGCCCGGACCTGCGGCTGATAATGCACCGTCAACTGCGCGCGGCTCAGGGCGCGGCGCAGCTCGTTTTCCAGGAATAATCGTTCGCGCGCGGCCTTGTGCATGGCCTCGGTGAAAAACTGGAAGGTGTTCCGGCCCCGAGTCTTCGCCTGGTGCACGGCGGCACCGGCGTGCTTGATGAGATCGGCTGCGTTCGTTCCGTCGCTGGGGTACAGGGCCACGCCGATATTGGCTGCCACCTCGACCTCCTGGCCTTCCACCGTCACGGATCTGGCCAGGGCCTCTTGGACCTTCCGGATCACGGCCGCGGCCGACTCGGCGGCCGCCTGCCGCTCCCCCGGCAGATCCGGAACCACTATGATGAACTCGTCGCCGCCCCAGCGCGCGGCGGTGTCGGCCGCGCGCAAAGACTGGGCAATCCTCGCGGCGATTTCATGCAGGAGCAAGTCCCCCACCGGGTGCCCCAGTATATCGTTCATCGTCTTGAAGCGGTCGAGGTCCAGGAATAGCAGCGCCACCGACTGGCCGGCGCGCTGGGCTCCGGCGAGCTCCACCGGCAGGCGGTCTTCTAGCAGCGCACGGTTGGCGAGCCCGGTGAGCCCATCGTAGAACGCGAGCCGATGCAGCCGGGCCTCATAACGCTCGCGGGCGGCCCGGGCTTCCGCCTCCTTGAGCGCCCGCTGTACCGCCGGGGCAAGCCGGGAAAGTCGCTGCTTCAGGACATAATCGGTGGCGCCGGCCTTCAGAAATTCGATCGCCGCCTCCTCTCCCAGGGTTCCCGAGACAAAGATAAAGGGTACCTCGCGGCAGCGCTCACGGGCATAGGCGAGGGCGGAAAGGCCATCAAAGGCGGGCAGGGCATTGTCCGAAAGGATGACATCGTACCCCTCGGCGTCGAGCGCCGCCGTGAACTCTTCTTGGGTCTCGACGCGGGTGAAGTCGCAGGCGATGCCCGATTCCACCAAGCGCGCTTGTACCAGTTCCGCATCCGACTCGTTGTCCTCCAGATGCAGCACGCGGATGATCGTCACGTACTATTCACTCCGCGGCGCTCACTCTCCGGAAAGGGGCGGGGTTCGTTCAGAACTGCCCAAAAATAGCCCAGCTTTTTTATGGCTTCGACGAACTGCCCGAAGTCCACGGGTTTGACCACATAAGCGTTCACCCCGAGTTGGTAGCTCTCGACGAGGTCGCGCTCCTCGCGCGAGGAGGTGAGCATGACGATGGGGATGTACTTCAAGCCGGGATCGGCTTTGACGGTGCGAAGGACCGTCAAACCGTCCACCTTCGGCATCTTGAGGTCGAGGAGCACGACGGCTGGGAGCATGGGTTCGCGCCCCGCGAACCGGCCGCGCCGATAGAGGTAGTCGAGGGCCGCCTCGCCATCGTTCACCGCCACGATGTCATTGGCGAGGCGATACTCGGCGAGCGCCTCAAGCGTCAGCTCCACATCGTTCGGGTTGTCCTCGACGAGGAGTATGGTCTTCAGAGCCTGCATTGTGTTCCTCCCCACCAAGCGGCTTGCACCGGTCCGCAGGCCCACATACCCCCATTAGATGCCGGTGCCACAAAGTGTAGCAGAATGTTCACCCTATGCGAGGTCCGGCAAGGAGAAAAAAAAGCAGGCGCCTTCTCCCACCGCCCCCTCGGCCCACACCCGCCCGCCGTGGCGCTGCACGATGCGCTTGACGTTGGCGAGCCCAATGCCCGTGCCCTCGAACTCGGCGCCGCTGTGCAGGCGCTGGAAGACGCCGAAGAGCCGATCCGCGTAGCGCATGTCGAAGCCTACGCCGTTGTCGCGGATCGAAAAGATGATCTCCCGGCCGTCGCGGGTCGCAACAATTTCGATTCGAGCCCGCGGCTTCGGGCGGGTGTACTTGAGAGCATTGCCGATCAGGTTCTGGAACACGAGCCGCAGGAGCTGCGGATCTCCTTGCGCCGGGGGCATCGGGTTCATGACCCACTCGATGGCGCGGCCGGCGGTCTCGGGCTCGAGGAGCCGCAGCACGTCTTGAATCAGGCCGGAGGGGTCCACGCGCGTGCTGCGGAACTCCGCGCGGCCGATCCGCGAGAAGCTCAGAAGATCGTCGATCAGCTCCCCCATCTGCCGGGCAGAGCCGGAGATCTTGGCGAGATAGCGCCGGCACGTGGGGTCCAGGCTCGGATCGAGACGTTTGGCGAGCAGCCCGGTGAAACCGTCGATGTGCCGGAGCGGCGCCCGCAGGTCGTGGGAGACCGAGTAGGAGAAGGCCTCGAGCTCCTGGTTGGCGGCCGTGAGCGCCGCGGTGCGCTCGAGCACCCGCCGCTCCAGATCCTCATTGAGACGCCGGATCTCCGCCTCGGTCTGCTTGCGCGCGGTGATGTCGAGCATCGCGCCCGCCATGCGGAGTGGCCGGCCTTCGTGGTCGCGGGCTATCGCCCCCCGTTCCAGGACAAACGCATACGTTCCATCGGGTTTCTTATGCCGGTATTCCTCGGACCAGAGGCGGCCATCGCCCGCAAGCAGCGCTTGGAAGCGGTGGGCGATCCGCTCCCGGTCCTCGGGATGTATGTGTTCAAACCACCGTTCGCCCGCCTCCTGCACCGAATCCACGACACCCTCGACGGGCGTGCTCAAGTCCTCCCGGTGCCAGAGGCGCTGGCCAGCGATGTCCCAGTCCCAGGCCGCCTGGTGGGTCGCGCTGATGATGAGGCGCAGGCGTTCCTCGCTCTCGCCCAAGCGCACGTTGGACGCATTGAGATCCGCCGTGCGCTCCCGCACGCGGGTCTCGAGCGCCGTAGCGAGCGGCCGGACGCGCATGCGCACGAGCAGCGTCCCCCCCGCCGTGAGCAAGGCGATAAGCAAGAGGGCCCATTGAAACTGCCGGCCGACGGGGCCGTAGATCTCCTGCGCGTCCACCTTGAGCATGGCGACGAGGCCGGAAGCGCCGACTGGGGCATAGGCGCCGAGCACGTGCTTCGCGCGATAGTCGACGGTCGTACCGAATCCCGCGCCCCCCTGAACCGCCCGCTCGACGAAGAGCGTCGAGCCACGCGCGGGTGTACGCAAACTAAAAGGCTTCGGGGTTAGCCGCGTTGGGAAGCACCGGAGGCGCTGCGCCTCGGCTCGGCACAGGATTAGCTCCGTGCTATCCCCGAAGGTTTCGCCCGCGAGCAAGGCCTCGGTCGTGTTGGGCAAAAACTGCTCGGCCACCACCGAACCGAGCGGGCCCGAGGCGTCTTGCAGGGGCAGGCGATGGCGCAGATACAGACCGCCCTGCCAGAGGAGCGAGGCTTCCTCCTCGGTCTCCACGCGCACCTCGAGCGCGGGCGCCGCGATGAATTCGCCGAGCCGAGCCGCCTGCCTGCCCGAGGGTAGGTAGACGCCGATGCCGGAAAAGCCATGAGGGCGGAAGCTGTCGAGCACTCCCTGGACGACTTTACGGTACTCCTCATTGCCTGGGTGCTCGGCGAGGAGCCGCAGGTGCTTCAGCATGTTTGGGCGGGTGGCGATGATCGCCGCGCGGTTCGCGCGCAACTCGAGCGTCGTCGCGATATGCGCGATGCGCGCGGCGAGCGCCGATTCTAGCCCCGCGGCGAGCGTGTCCTCGACCTGGGACTCCAGCGCCGCGAAGCCCGCGATCCCGGTGGCCCCGGCCGCAAGCATGAGGCAGGAACCGGCGAGGCGCGCGATGCGCGCATCGTCGGAGACCGCCCGGCGCGGCCAAGCTCCGGCTTGCCCGCTGAACCAAAGCCCCGCTCCGAGCAGGGCGAGGCCGGCGGCGGTGTGCAGCGCGACGGTGCGGTAGGCGGTCGAACCGTAGAGCAACTCGAAATCGAGCGCGTAGCCGAGCAGTCCCACGGCGCCGATGGCGGTGACGCCCAGGCTCAAACCCCGCGCCAGGAAACCGAGGGGCGGGTAGCGGCGGGTCCAGGGACCCGCGATCAGTGTTGCGGCCGCGAGCAGGAAACCGAGGCTCGTCGCGACCGCCATGCGGCCCGGATTTAAGCCTCGGGGCGTGTCCGGATCACGCACGAGCAGTTCGTCGATCCCGAAATCCAAGGCCGTGAGCTTCTCGCCTAGCGTAAGCAAGGCCACGAGGAGGACGATCCCCGCGCATCCCTGGCCTATCCGCCGTGCGCCGACGGAAGACTGTAAGCTCATGAGCGCGAGCGCCGCTCCGGAGAGCACGAAGCAGAGGGCGGTATTGGCCTTCATCGTGGCGAGACCGGGCGGCACGCTTTTGAGCGCGGCGATGTCCCAGGCCCAGCCAGTAAGTACTGCGATCCCGAGTGCCGTCACGGCCCCGGCACAAAAGCGTCCGGAGAGCGTGAACGGATGCACTACGTGCGGCGGCGCGGATCAGATCGCCGCGCGCCGCAGCATCTCGGCAAAGCGCGCGGCCGGCATCGGGTGGCCGAAGTAATAGCCCTGGCAACCCTCGCAGCCGGACTCCCGTAGGACGGCAAGCTGCTCACCGGTTTCCACCCCCTCCGCGATCACCTCCATACCGAGCTCCTCGGCGAGCGTCACGATGGCCCGCACGATCGCCCGGTCCGCCGCGTTCGTGCTCAGATCGCGTATGAATGACTGATCAATCTTGATTATATCAACCGGCCAACGCTTGAGGCAGTGCAATGAGGAGAAACCAATCCCGAAGTCGTCGATACACAGCTTCACCCCGAGATCCCGAATCGCCCGCAGTCGGGCATGCATGGTCTCGCTATCCTCTATGAGCACACTCTTGGTGATCTCTATTGCTAGACAGAGGCCCGGTGGACCCGTCTCTTTGAGGGCCGCTTGAACGAGCTCGACGAAGTCCGGCTGCCGGATCTCCACAGGAGAGACATTCACGGCCAGCCGCGGAACGCTCAAGCCCTCGGCCCGCCACGCGCCCGCTTGGCCGAGCGCCTCCTTGAGGACCCAGTCGCCGATGGCAAGGATCTGGCGGTTCTCCTCGGCGATGGGGATGAAAGTAGAAGGCATGAGCCGTCCCTGATCGGGATGCTCCCAGCGCAGCAGGGCTTCGACCCCCACCCAGCGTCCGGTCGCGGCATCCGCTTGGAGTTGGTAGTCGAGCCGCAACTCGCCGCGTTCGATCGCATAGCGTAATCCGGTCTCAAGCGACAGGCGCTGGCGCATGGCGAGGGTCATTTCGGCGGTGAAGAACTCGCACGCGTCGCGCCCCTGACCCTTGGCATGGTACATGGCGTTGTCGGCATGGCGGATGAGATCCGTGCCGGTCGCGGCGTCCCAGGGGCACAGGGCGATGCCGAGGCTACCGGTCACCCGGACCGCGTGCGGTTCGAGCGCGAGGGGTTCGGCCAGGGCCGTGCGTATCTTCTCGGCCACCATCAAGGCGCCTTGGGCGACCTCGGCTTGCTCGGCGCCCAAGTCGGTCAAGAGAATCGTGAACTCATCGCCCGACCAGTGGGCCGCGGTGTCGCTCTCGCGCAAGCAGGCCAAGAGCCGCTCGGCCACACCCTTGAGCACCCGGTCGCCGACGGGATGGCCCAAGGTGTCATTGATTATCTTGAACTTGTCGAGATCGAGAAAGAGGAGCGCCACCCCGCGGCCGGCGCGCCGCGCCTGGCTGAGGGAGACCGCCAGCCGGTCCTCGAAGAGCGCCCGGTTGGGAAGGCCGGTCAGGGCGTCGAAGAAGGCGAGTCGGTAAACCCGCGCCTCCTCCGTGCGCAACGCCCGCTCGCGTGCGGCTCGGTCTTCCGCCTCGGACAGGGCACGTTTCATGGCCGGCACGAGCTTGGAGAGGCGGGCCTTCAGCACATAATCGCTTGCCCCGTGTCTCAGGGCGTCGATCGCCGCCTCCTCGCCGATGGTGCCGGATACGAAGATAAACGGCACCTCGGGACATTGCTTGCGCGCGAGCCGCAGGGCCGAAAGGCCATCGAAGCTAGGCAAGCCGAAATCGCTCAAAATCAAGTCCAAACCTTCGCCTGCGAGCGCTTGCAGAAACGCCTCGCGCGTCTCGACCCGTTGCAGTGCGTAGGCGATCCCCGCACCCCGGACCTCGCCCTCGACCAACTCGGCGTCGTTGAGGTTGTCTTCGAGATGCAGGATGCGCACTGGTTTCCCCGGGAAGTCCTCCGAGTCACTGGCCGGGCCGGCGAGGTCGTCCTTCATATTTTATACCCCTTGGCCATGCGGAACACCACCCGCTTATGGATGCGCATGCATGCTAAATAGCACAACCAATCGGACGATTCTGTGACTTTTTTCACAATTTTCGCTCGATGCGGTTGCCACGAATCTCGCCGAAATCTGAGTTAAAGCCTTCGCCGGCTTCTCCCTGATACTCGAAACCACCGCGCGGCCTGTCGGCCGCGAGCGTTTGTCGATCTCGCGGGCGCGGTACTGTTGTATGGCCCGCTTCCGCTACTCGCAGCGCATCGGGCAATGCGCCATCCGATGCACCTCGCCCGGCAGGTGCACCGGTGTGCTTAGCTTCGCTTGCGGATCGAAGGCAGGAAAGGCAGGATTAGAACAAAAGACGGCGCCTCCCACGGGCCCGCCGGCATCGCCAGGCAGGTTCGTAATCGCGGAGCCTTGTGACACCGTAGGGGGGCGCCGTCAACGGGCAAGAGATCGCGGTTTTCGACTTCGAACCGAGCGGACGACTGTGCCGCGGCTCAAGAAAGATTGGCCGCCTTTGCCTCACGCGAGGCATTGAGGGCGGGCGAATGCCAAAAGTTGAACTCTTCGGCCTGACGCAGGATCCGCTCGATGAAACCCTCAAGGGTGCGCGCACAGGGATTGAGCGTGCCGATCTGCCGGTTAAAGAAGAGCACCCTGCCGGCCTCGGAGCCGAGCTCGAGAAGGTAATAGTCACCGCCGGCGTTCTCTCCGATCGCGAACAGATGCGCCGGCCAGGGCACTTCGTCCGTGAGCCGCTCTCCGGCGGCGCTCACAGTCTCATTCAGCTCGATGAGCCGATCGATGTCCTTGACGAGAAAGCGCTTCGACAAGGGCTCGAAGCCGTCGCCGAAATGGAATCCGTTCTCCTCGAGCGCTAGCGGGTAGCGGAGCAGCAGATCGGTGTAGCATAGCGGTAGCGTCACCGCGAGCGCACGCTCCAGTCGTTGGATGTCCCCGCGAGTCATGTCTATCAGGCCCAAGATTTGAAAATGAAACATTAAATACTGGGCTGCGCGGAACAGCTAGCTGCAACATCTGACAGGGATCCCGGCGAGACCTGTCCCGCGACGCGGTCTTCTTAGCCGCTAGCGCGGCGGTTGACGCGAAGGATGGGGAAACTGCTTACTTGCGCGGCGCATGGTATTCGAACGACCAGGGGCGAGGGCTGAGCAGTGCATGGTTCGATCCTGTGGCGCTGGCTCGTCTCGCTGCATGCACCGCACAGCGTAGGATCTGCAGGCCATCTGGCGTTCTCTCCACAGCACAGACTGCCGGCGGCGACGAGTTGCATTCTAACTCTTCGCTGTCGCAATGCGTCAATAGGGTCAGGGGCAGATGAGGGGCCGTCGCTTTTATCTGTCGCGCGATAGTTCGTGCTTCCCCGCAGGAACCTCTTTTCTCGAGGAGCACCCACCGATATTCGGTGGGCGAAGATCGCAATTCTCGAAGGGCCTCGGCGCTGTCAACGCAATACGTCAGTTCTCCGCCAGCGGCTAAACTCGCACATAACGACGCCGTGCCCTTCCCGTCGCCGATCACCATCAACCTCATGCGGCTATCCTCCCCTCCTGCGCATCCAGGAGATCCTGGTCGACCGCTCGTCGGCATTGCTCGTTGATATCGATCCAGCAAGCGACCGACAGGGTCTTTCCGATCCGCATCGCTTGACCGTCTCCAAAACGGCGCAGCGGAATTCCAACCTTGCGCATCAAACGTTCGAGCGCTACGCTGGTGACGGTGACGTATTGCCCGATGCCCTGCTGTTCTGCAAAATCGACCACTCGCTGCATCATCGTAAACGTCACCGCACCGAAGTTGATTTGGCGGCAGTCATCTGCCGCAGACGGTCTGACCGCGAAGCGGCTTAGCTCCCACACGCGCGAACACTGCGGGGCGGGCTCTCCACGCAGCAGTTCGGGAAACGTGTCTTTTAGCATGTAAGGGCCGGTAGTCGGCAATAGCCGCCAGCAACCATCTACATCCGGCGCTCTGCCAGGGGCAATCATGTAGATGGGGGATAGGTCATCGTAACGATCCTTCTCCATTCCCTGCTGTACCTCTACCTCCCAACCCAGGCGTTCGTAAAATACCGTATGCCTTAAGCGAAACATTGCCTGCAGTGCTTGCCGGTCCATATGGACATCGGTCGGACAGCCCAATAGGATTTGAGACATCATCACTTACCTCCTCTCGGCGACGGCAAGAGTAGACGACAGTACCGGCTTTTTCGTAACTGTAAGATCTAACAGGCGATGTTCATCGTTATCATTTCGGGGTAACGGCGAGTGGCCAACGGCAAAGCGGAATGGAGAGTTCCCGCGAGATGGGGTGGCGGTGACATAGCGCAATCTGAAAGCGCCGGGCGATACGCCGGAGAGGCGCGCTCACGATAAATGTGCCCCATGGTTCGAGGCGGAAATGGCCGGGACCCGACGAAATACTGTCCCCGGGGCAACCGCGACTAGGTCAACCGGCGCATCTTGGCTCGGGAGGTCTTAAAAGCGGGGAGATATGAGGCCTTGCGATACGGCCTTGGCGACCGCTTGTTGGCGGTTGCAAGTCGCGAGCTTGGCGCTACAGTTTTTAAGGTGAAAAATCACCGTTCGCTCCGAGATGTTGAGTATTTTGGACATCTCCCAGCTGGTCTTACCCTCGGCTGTCCAGAGCAGGCACTCCTTTTCGCGCTCGGTCAGGCGAATATGCGCATCTTGCAGTTTAGTGTCGTCGAAGACGCGCCGTACCGCTTCATGCATATAACCGGTCAGCAGATAAGCGACAGGCAATGCTTCAACGACTGTTTCTACAGACGAGGCAGGAGACGCAAGGCTTAACATGGCTGCCTCGCCTCGATCTCCGTGGGCGGGGAAACTCACCCCGTCAACCAAACCAAAATGGCGAGCCGCCATCATAAAATCCTTTACCTCCCGATTACCCACTTGGATATCGCTCCAGAGT
>JBOIDM010000283.1:0-8858 GCA_050740575.1 Gammaproteobacteria bacterium | reverse complement strand
GTGCCCGTGAGGTTGACGCTGCGCTGGATCACTACGCCCTCGGGGTGCTCCTCGCGCTCGGCGATACCGCGGAGGTAGTCCGAGTAGCGCACGGTATTACCGCGCGCGTCGGTGGCGGAGGCGAGGTCGCCCTCGGGAGTATAGGTGTAGGTAGTCAGCACTCCGTATTTATTTTCGGTGATGAGGTCGCCCCGCTCATCGAAGCTCCGGTCAATGGTGCCGATCCTCGCGATAGTCTCGTCTTCCACTTGGTGGAGGATCCAGCGGCCGGGGTCGACGTAATAGGTGAGGCTGGTCACGCGATCGGGATCGCCCGCGAGGTTGCTCGTTTCGGTGCGGGTGTGCGCATTGCCGTAACTGTCGTAGTTTGAATAGGCCGTGCGATTGCCTCCGTTGCGGCGAACGGTGGTCGTCGAGCTTGGGAGCGCCGCATAGGTACCGATGTCGCGCGCTAGGCGTCCCTGCCAGAAGTTCTCATCGGAAATGCGACGCTTGCTCCAGCCGTGCGTGACCGATTCGAGCAGAGTGCCGTTCGGGTCATAGGTATCGTGCTGAAAAAGCAGCCCCACCGTCCACAGGATCCCGAACGAATACCCCGAGTAGCTGTAACCGTAGTGATAATACACTTCGGTGCCGTTTGGGGTGGTGACGGTAGTTTTGTCGAGACCAGAGTAGTTCGGATCATAGGGCTGGAATTCATAGCGCCATTCGCCGGCCTGCACTGAGGCCCCGGAGAGTGTCTTGGTCGCCACCGCCGT
Organism: Gammaproteobacteria bacterium; assembly: GCA_050740575.1. Classification (GTDB taxonomy): domain Bacteria; phylum Pseudomonadota; class Gammaproteobacteria; order JACCXJ01; family JACCXJ01; genus USCg-Taylor. The sequence goes on along the minus strand of JBOIDM010000283.1, from coordinate 8,100 downwards.
CGTCCAGAGATCGTAGTCCTGATTGGCGCGATCAAAATCGACCTTCTGATAGGTGTAGCCGATGTGAGCCCCGTAGGGATAGGTGACGCTCTGGAGCGAGTAGCGGCCGGCATCAAGGGCGGAGCTTTGCGACGGGTAATACGCATACCGCCAGCGCAATCCGTCGGGGCGCTCGACTTCGGTCAGTTGATAGTAACCCTCTGGCGCCCCGGCGATGGCGCTGTAGTGATAGCGCCAGGTCTGGCCATTGGCCGTGATCGCCCCGAGCCGGACCCCCACACTGCCCTCATCGAGGTACTCATAGGTGATCTCGCGCCCATCGCTCGATCGGATGCGATCGATGCAGAGATAAACCCCGCTCCATTTGTATTGAACCTCGAGGCTGTTGCCGTGACGGTCGCGAATAGCGGTGGTATGCCAGCTCGGCTCGTTGTTGGTGTAGGCGAACTGGTTCATGGTGTAGACCGTGCCCTCTGGGGAGGTAACCTCCAGACCCTCGGTGACACAACGGGCCCGAAAGCCCCGCTTGCTGATGAGGTAGTTGCCGTGTAGAGCATCGAGCACGAGCAACTCGCGCCCCCCATCGGGAAACTCGATCGAGGGGTTATCGGCGGTGCTGACCGCCCATCCGTACTGATTGCATAGTTTATCTTTGTGGGCATCGGCGGTGACGATACGCCCAAAGTGCATGGTCCAACCCACCCCCGTCACCCCGCGGGGGGGACGCTGCTCCTGGAGACTCGTGTAGACGCGTTGCACCTTGATGTCGAGCCCGCCGTTGCCGGGAAGATGTATATCAGTGTATTGGTGCTGCAAGCTCCCCGAGAAGGGGTCGATGTGCTCGTGGAAGCTCTGGTTCAAGGTCTCCTTGAAGGGGTTGAGGCCAGGCTCGGCATAATAGTCCCGGATCTCCTCGGCCCCTGTGATCGGCATAAGGCCAAGGATTAAAAAACCCCCAATGAAAAAGCGCGTGTATCGGTGCATAGCCACTCCCTGTGGTGCGTGCACCCGCGGGGGGTGCTCCTGACGATGAATTTACCGGCGTGCGTCGACGAACGAAGAAGCCCGCATCAGTCCTCCGGGATCGGAGGCGGCTGCGCTTCCTCGGGTGCCGGGTAGCGTGGAATGAGCGGTTCCGGGGCGAGTACCCCGGGAGCATCGTTCGGCGTCCTGCCTAGCGTGCGCGGTACAATGGGTTTGGCCGCATGCGGGGACGCGTTGGGCCGGGACGGGTCATTGATGATCGGTGCACCGGCGAGACACGGCAGCGAAATCACCAGTGCGAGCCCGATGCAATGGATCACATGGCGGTGGGATCGAATCATTGCAATACTCCTTGCTCCCTCCCTGCTCCTTGGGTTTACGGGTTCTAGTCGGTCCCGCGCGCCGCGCGGCGCAAAGGCAAGTTATCCGTCGGAAGTCGAAAAAGTTTAACTCGTGGCGGGCGAGAGAGGCTTCTGAGAGGCGTAGCCTGAACACGAGCTGACCCACCCCGCGTAATGCATTTTAATGAGGTCAGGCACGAGATAATCCCGAGCCGAGCGGCTATCTAAACTCGGCTTAAGTACCTCGTCTCTTTGAATTGCTTCACGGGGCCGCAGGCGGTTGAGGTTGGTTCAACTGCGCCTCCAGGGCCGTGACTTGCTTTTCCAAGGCCGCGAGCCGGGCACGGGATCGGGCCAGCAGTGCGGATTGGACATCGAACTCCTCGCGCGAGACGAGATCCATGCGCGTCAGGGCCGCGCCGAGCAGGGCGCGCAGGTTTTTCTTCACGTCCGTGCCCAAGGGTGCCGCGCCGCGCGGCAAGAATTGTCCCACCTGACTGATCAGCTCTTCAAAAGGGAATCGGGTTATCATGATCCGTCATGGTAAACCGGACCCGCGGCGCGATCTACTCTTCGAATAACAACCGCTGCAACACGCGCTCGTAGATCGCCGAGAGGGTCGTCAGATCGGCTACGGCGACGCGCTCGTTGGCCTTGTGAATGCTGGCATTGACCGGCCCCAGCTCGACGATCTCGGTCCCGCCGGGGGCGATGAAGCGCCCGTCCGAAGTTCCGCCGCTGGTCGAGAGCGCGGCCTGCCATCCCGTCACTTCGCGCCCGGCGCTGAGCACGGTGGCGAGCAGTTTCCCCTGTTGGGTTAGAAAAGGTTCACCCGCGATGCGCCAGTCGCAGTCATGACGAAGCGCGTGACGGTTTAAGACGGCGAGGATGCGTTCCTTCAATGTCTCCGCCCTCCAGTGGTTGGAGTAGCGCAGGTTGAACGAGATCTCGATGTGACCGGGGACGACGTTGTCAACGCCCGTCCCGGCGTGGACATTCGTGATTTGAAACGTGGTCGGCGGAAAGTGTTCAGTACCCGGGTCCCAGTGGGTAGTGAAAAGCTCCGAGAGTACGGGCAAGGCCGAATGGATGGGATTGGCGACTCTATCCGGATAGGCCACATGTCCCTGTACTCCGTGGATCCGGAGCGTGGCGCTGAGCGAGCCTCGGCGGCCGATCTTGACCGTATCGCCGATGCGTTCTTCGCCGGTCGGCTCCCCGATCACACACCAGTCGATGGTCTCCTCGCGCGCTCGCAGGGTTTCGACCACCTTCGCGGTGCCATCGATCGCGGGGCCTTCCTCGTCGCTGGTGAGGAGCAACGCCAAGGATCCCCGGTGGTCGCGGTGGCCGGACAGGAAGCGTTCCGCGGCCGTGACCATCGCCGCGAGGCTCCCCTTCATGTCGGCCGCGCCCCGGCCGTATAAGAAATCATCGCGGATCTCGGGTTGAAACGGATCGCTATGCCAAGCCGAAGGCGCACCGGGGGGCACGACGTCGGTGTGACCCGCGAACACCAAGAGCGGCCGCGTGTCGCCGCGTCGGGCCCAGAGGTTCTCGACCTCACCGAAACGCAGGGCTTCGATGTGGAAACCCAGGGGCGCGAGTCGCTCGGCGATTAGTCGTTGGCAACCGCCATCCTCGGGGGTGATCGAGCGCCGTGCGATGAGCTCCATCGCAAGCTTTACGGTCGCATCCACGGCGTGGGCTTACGGGGGGAGCGCGGCGTCGGCCACCGTCAAACGCCGTACCGCGATGTCGATAAATTCGCGGTTTCGCTCGCAGCCGGTGAACGTCCGTCCGAGCTGCAATGCCGCGATGCCGGCCGATGCGCTCCCCGCAAACGGATCCAAGACCCGGTCGCCCGGCCGGGTGCTGGCCCGGAGGCAGCGCTCGATGAGCGCAAGCGGTTTCTGCGTAGGGTGTTTACCGAACACTTTCTCGGCTCGGCCCACCGCGGGAATGCGCCAGACGTTTTTCATCTGCCGGCCGCCGTTGTCCGAGCGCATCGCGTCGTAATTAAAGGTGTATCGGTGTGGGCTACCCTTGGCGGCCTTGGTGGCCCAGAGCACGATCTCGGTCGAGTGCGTGAAGCAGCGGCGGCCGAGATTCGGCGGGGGATTGGGTTTTTCCCACACGATGTCATTGAGGATCCTAAACCCTTCTTCGAGCAGGGCCATCCCGACCGAAAGGTAGACGTGCAGCGTACCGCTGATCCAGATCGTGCCAGCGGGCTTCAAGACGCGGTAGCAATCGCGCAACCAGCCACGATTAAATTCATGGTCTATCGAGAGTCCTTGGCTGCGATCCCAAGCGCCCTTGTCCACGCGCACGCGTTTGCCGGCCACGCAAGTCGTCCCGCCGTTGGAGAGAAAATAGGGCGGATCGGTCCAGATACAATCGATGCTGCCATCCGCAATATCCGCCATAATCGCTGACCGGTCGCCATGATAGAGAAAAGAGTGATCGTCGCGGGAACGCCACGCGAGGCCGGCGGCGGGAGGCGTCGCGTCGAAGCACGCGTCAGGCGCCGCGCTAAGCGCCGGTTCGCTCTTCATCCGGGGTCAATGCCTTGATGCTGATGGCGTGGATGTCGCTCCCGACCAGGCCACCCAGGGCGGCGTAAACGGCGCGGTGGCGGGCGATGGGCGCGAGGCCCCGGAATCGCTCCGAGACGATCGTGACCGTATAGTGACCGCCGCCGCTCGCCGCGCCCGCATGCCCGAGATGGTGTGCGGACTCGTCTTCGATCTCAAGCCGCACGGGCTCGAGGGCGGCATCGAGACGCTGGCGCAGTAGCGTGATCCGATCCGGATGAGACACTTAAGGAAAAACCTTTTTAAAGGGCTTGACCATGACGTGCTGGTACACCCCCGCGGCCACATAGGGGTCCTCTCGGGCCCAGGTCTCCGCTTCTTCGAGCGAGTCAAATTCCGCTACGATCAAGCTGCCGGTAAACCCGGCCGGACCGGGATCCTCGCTATCGATCGCCGGGTGCGGGCCGGCGATGAGGACACGCCCTTGATCCAGCAATACCCGCAAGCGCGCGATGTGCGCCGCGCGGGCGCTTGAACGCTTGTCGAGACTGTCCTTGGTATCCTCACCGATGATGGCGTAATACACGGCTAGGGCTCCTCCTTACCGCGTAAGGAATCCGAATGGCGCGTGAGGTACAGGGCTTGCAACAACACAAACACCAAGGTGAGGCCTAACATACCGAAAAGCTTAAAGTTGACCCAGACTTCGGTCGTGAAGTTGAAGGCCACATAGAGGTTGGCGGTCCCGAGGACCAAAAAAAAGATCACCCAGCTCAAGTTGACGCGCGTCCAAATGACCTCGGGTAGATTCATATGACCCCCCATCATGCGCTGCGTCAGGTTCTTGCTCCCGATAAACTCGCTGCCGAGAAAGGCCATCGCGAACAGCCAGTTGACGGCCGTCGGCTTCCACTTGATGAAGCGTTCGTCTTGTAAAAGCAGCGTGGCGCCACCGAGAATCACGATAAGCAGGAGCGTGACGAGCAGCATGGGCTCGACGCGGCGGTGCTTAATCCAGACAAAGAGGACCTGAATGAGCGTGGCTGCGATGGCGGCCGCGGTCGCCGTCAATACCCCTCGGTGAGGGTCATCGGCCAGCTTGAAGACCGTGAAAAACACGATGACGGGAAACAGATCAAAGAGGAGTTTCATAATAGGCGCGAAATTAGTACTCGTATAATCATAAATGAAACTCCCCGGCGACTCTATTCGCCGATATCGAATCCGTGAAACAATAGCGTGACTAGTCGATTTCGCGGGGTTGAATGAGTGGTTGACGACGATCAAATAGGAATAAACCCATGGATTTCCGGTGCAAGTGCTGACCGGCGAGGCCGCCCTTCCCGGGCCCGAAGCACATGCTGTCTGCTCGCCACGGGCCAAGAGCTCGTCCGTGAGCCCTAGCTTGGATCGCCGTGTCTTGTCGGGGATGCGCCCCACCGGGATGCTTCACCTCGGGCATTATCACGGGGTCTTGAAAAACTGGATTGAGTTACAGCACCAGTACGAATGCTTCTTTTTTGTCGCTGACTGGCATGCACTCACGACCGAGTATGAGGACCCGAGCGGCATCGCGGATTCGGTTTGGGATCTGGTAATCGACTGGCTCGCGGTCGGTATCAATCCGGGGGAAGCGACGCTCTTCGTCCAGTCGCGGGTACCCGAGCATGCGGAGTTGAGTCTGCTGCTCTCGATGATTACGCCTCTTGGTGGGCTCGAGCGCGTTCCCACGTATAAAGACCAGCAGGAGAACCTCAAGGACAAGGACCTCGCCACCTATGGGTTCCTCGGCTATCCGCTGCTGCAAACGGCCGACATATTGATCTATAAGGCGGGCCATGTGCCCGTCGGTGAAGATCAAGTGGCCCATATTGAATTGGCGCGCGAGGTGGCGCGGCGGTTCAACTATCTTTATGGACGGGAGCCGGATTTCAAGGAAAAGGTGGAGGAAGCCGCGCGCAAGATGGGTAAGAAAGGCGCCAAGCTGTTCTTCGATCTGCGCAAGCGTTTTCAAGAGCAAGGGGATAACGAGGCCCTGGCCACGGCCCGAGCCTATCTGGAATCGCAACACAACATCGCGCTCGGCGATCGTGAGCGCTTGTTGGGCAATCTAGAAGGCAGCGGCCGAGTGATATTACCCGAGCCGCAAGCACTGCTCACCCCAGCGTCCAAAATGCCGGGCCTTGACGGGGAGAAAATGTCTAAGTCCTATGGGAATACCATTGGCCTGCGCGAAGCCCCGGATTCCATCGTGCGAAAGATCAAGACCATGCGCACCGATCCGGCGCGGGTGCGCAGGCAAGACCCCGGCGATCCCGATAAATGTCCAGTATGGCAGTTTCACTGCGTCTATTCGGGCGATGAGGTCAAGGCCTGGGTCCAGGACGGATGCCGTAACGCCAAAATCGGTTGCCTGGAGTGTAAGCAACCGGTGATCGATACTATACTCGCCGAGCTCTCGCCGATCCGGGAACGCGCCGAGGAGTATGCCAAGGACCCGGATACGGTACGGGCCATCGTCGCCGAAGGTTGCGAGGCCGCGCGCGATGTTGCGCGTGACACCATCGAAGAGGTGCGCGAGGCGATGGCCGTGGTGTACCGTTAATCCCCTGTGAGCATGACACCCGAATCGAGCGCGGAGACGGCAAGCGCCGTCGCGCTTCGCGACGCGCGAAACTCGCCGATCGCGATTGTGCGCGGGCAGCCCGTCACCGAGTTGCCGGACGATCTTTATATTCCTCCGGATGCTTTGGAGGTCTTTCTGGAAGCCTTCGAGGGCCCGCTCGATCTCTTGCTGTATCTGATCAAGCGCCAAAACCTTAACATTCTGGATATCCCGATCGCGCGCATCACGGAACAATACATACGGTACATCGATCTCATGGTGGTGGTGAAGCTGGAATTGGCTGCCGAGTACTTGGTAATGGCGGCCGTCTTGGCCGAGATTAAATCCCGCATGTTGCTGCCGAAACCGGCGCCGAATGACGATGAAGAGGCCGATCCACGCGCCGATCTTATGAGGCGTCTGCAAGAATATGAGCGCTACAAGCGCGCTGCCGAAGAGCTCGAGATGCGGCCCCGCTTGGAGCGCGATCTGCACCTCGTTACCCCCGACATCGCCGATCGGCAGACGCTCCGGCGGCACCCGGTGGTTGAATTAGACACGCTGCGAGGGGTCTTTTTCGAGGTGTTGGCGCGGGCGCAATTATTTTCCCATCACCATGTGAGCCGCGAGCCAATATCGATGCGCGAACGCATGGTGATGGTGCTCGATCGGCTCGCGGGACGCGAGTTCATGGAATTCACACAGCTATTTTCGCGCGAGGAAGGGCGTATGGGGGCGGTGGTGACGTTTCTTGCCATCCTCGAGCTGATGAAAGAGTCGTTAATCGATATCGTTCAATCCGAGCCGCTGGCTCCGGTCTACATCAAAGCCGCGCCGTCAACCCTTTGAACGCTAAGACGATCAAGGACATCGTCGAGGCGGCGCTGATGGCTTCCGATCAGCCGCTGACGGTGGAGCGGCTGATGGCACTGTTCGAGCCGGACGGCCCGCCCGAGTCCCTGCGGGCCGAGATCGAGCGCGCCCTCGTTGCGCTCACGGAGGACTATGCCGGACGCGGCATTGAGATAATCCGGGTAGCGCGCGGGTACCGGGTTCAGACGCGCGCGGACCTATCGACCTGGATCAATCGACTGTGGGAAGAGCGTCCGCCGCGCTATTCGCGCGCGCTGCTCGAAACGCTGGCGATCATCGCCTACCGGCAACCGATCACTCGCGGGGAGATCGAGGCGCTGCGCGGGGTCGCGGTCAGCACCGGGATCCTGAAGACCTTGCTGGAGCGGGAATGGGTGCGCGCGGCGGGCCATCGCGATGCTCCAGGGCGGCCCGCCGTTTATGCCACGACTCCGCAGTTTTTAGAATACTTCAATCTTAGGCACCTGTCGGAATTACCCCCGCTCGGCGATCCCACCGGCACCGATCGACTACAGCTCGCTCTCGCCATTGAGGCGGAAGTAGAGCCAGAAACGGCGGAATGATTGGGTGCTAGGGGCCGCATCGTATGGTTGCCGGGTGCTTATTCGGTCAGCTCGAGCCGGCGCTCGATGTGCTCGACGCGACTCTTGAGCGCTCGGATCTCGTCGCGATCCGATGCTGAAACGCCCAGGAGTCCCGCAAGCGCCTGCTCGACCAAGCCGAGGCGTAGCTCGATGCGTCCGAGTCCATCGCGCATCTC
>JBOIDM010000282.1:0-9977 GCA_050740575.1 Gammaproteobacteria bacterium | reverse complement strand
TGCACCAAGGCATCCCAGTTGAGGTCCAAGGAGCCTTCCTTGAGGTGCCCGGCGACGAATACACAGGACTGCGCGTAATCCCGGTGTGTCAAGGGGATGCCCGCGTAGCACGCACAGCCGGCGGCCGCTGTGATGCCGGGCACCACCTGAAACGGGATGCCCTCCGCCGAGAGCGTGTCGATTTCCTCGCCTCCGCGCCCGAAAATGAACGGGTCACCGCCCTTGAGTCTTAATACTCGCCGGCCGTTGCGGGCGAGCTCGATGAGTTTGCGATGGATCTCGTGCTGCGGTACGGCATGGCGGCGGCTTTCCTTACCGACATAGATGCGCTCGGCGTCCTTACGCACGAGATCAAGCACGGCGGGCGTTACAAGACGGTCATAGAGCACGACATCGGCTTGCTGCATTAATCGCAGGGCGCGAAAGGTCAAAAGGTCCGGATCGCCCGGGCCAGCGCCCACTAAGTAGACCTCGCCCACGAGTTTCTGGCCGCGTGGTTCCACATCAAACTCTCGTGCTAACGCGGTTACGGCGGCTCGCTCGCGTCCCGCGAACAGCATCTCCGCGATGGGCCCCTGTAGGATCCGTTCCCAAAACCGCCGGCGTGCGGTGGAGTCGTCGAAACGCAAACGAGCGCGATCACGAAACTCAGCCATCAATACGGCGAGCCGACCGTACGCAGCCGGAATCAGCGTTTCCAATCGAGCGCGGAGCAGGCGCGCGAGCACCGGAGAGGCACCGCCCGTGGAGACTGCGATCTGAACCGGAGCACGTTCAATGATCGATGGCATGATAAACGTACAACACGCTGGATCATCTGCCACATTCACCGGAATCCCGAGACGGCGCGCGTGGCGAGCCACCGCTGCGTTGATTTCCGGATTGTCGGTTGCGGCGAATGCGAGCCATGCTTCCCGCAGGTCGTCCGGTTTGAATTCTCGCTCGACATGCGTAATCGCTTCCGTCTCTACCAAGTCCCTTAAGCGCATGCCGATTTGCGGCGCGACGACGATCACCCGCGCCGCGCGTCGAAGTAACAATTCGGCTTTGCGTGCGGCCACCTCGCCGCCGCCCACGACCAGACACGGGCGGTCTTTGACCTGGTAATAGATCGGGAGGTGAAACATCGTTCGGGCCGATTGTATCGCGCTCAATCAAACAATTATAAACTATCGACGCTGCAGCGAAAGCGACGGCGTAGCGTCCGTCGCGTCTCCGAAGAACCTCCGTCATTGTATGAGCGTGCGCTCACGATCGGACGCGTGTCGCATGGGACGAAAGCAACCGCGCGTGGCCGCTGACTCCTCGGTGACGTCCGGCGCGTCCAGGCGCTGCTTAAAGCCAGCAGGCCACCGGTCGATAAGGTTCCAAACACGAGATCTGAGCGAGGGATGAGAGGGCCCGAATGAGCACTGAGAATATCCTTTCCGGGATAAAGGTGCTGGTAGCGGACGACAGCAATACGATTCGTCGCAGTGCCGACATCTTCCTCCGCAAGGCAGGTTGCGAAGTCGTTTACGGCGAAGACGGTTTCGACGCTCTCGCCAAGATACCGGACTTTAAACCGGATCTAATCTTCGTGGATGTGATGATGCCCAAGCTCGACGGCTATCAAGTCTGCACCGTGGTCAAACAGCATCCGCGATTCAGAATGCTACCCGTCATCATGCTGACGAGCAAGGACAATGTCTTTGACCGCGCCCGCGCTAAGCTCGTAGGTGCCGATGAGTATCTGACCAAGCCCTTTACCCGTGACGGCCTGCTGAATGCGGTGGCAACATACGCATGCAAAGCCGCGTCATGATCTGACAGCTTGCCGGGTATGCCGATCAAAAATGTTCTCGTCGTGGACGATTCGCCCACTGACCGTGCGGTTTTGTCGGATATCCTGATCAAGAATCATTATGCCGTCCTCATGGCCGAAAGCGGGGAAGAAGCCATTACCCGTTCCAAGCAGTTGTTGCCCGATCTGATCCTGATGGACATCGTGATGCCTGGAATCAACGGGTTCCAGGCTACCCGTACGATCGCGAGGGACCGGGCAACGCGCAATATCCCCATCATTATCTGCACCACCAAGCGCCAAGAAACCGATAAGACCTGGGCATTGCGCCAGGGGGCGCGAGATTACGTAATCAAGCCGATTAATCCGGCCGAGCTGCTCGGCAAGATCCAAGCTTTGGCGTGAAGCCATGGGTGACCGTATAAGCTTGGTGGAGTTCCAGAAGCGACTTACGGCACGCTTACAGAGTACGGCGCACACCGAGCGTGGCCGCTCGGCGCTTAGTATTCAAGCGGGCGAAGAACATTGGGAGTGCGATTTACTCGATATTAGCGAAGTGTTACCGGTGCCCGCGCTGGTCGTCGTCCCCAACACCAAACCCTGGTTTCGGGGTCTTGCCCATGTACGAGGAATCTTTTACAGCGTTGTGGATTTAGCCGCATTTCGTACCCAAACAAGCATTACACCGATCACTTTGGAAAGCCGCATCATCCTCGCCAGTCCGGGGCTCACTGTACCATTCGGTCTGCTCGTGTCCCGTGTACTTGGACTGCAAAGGTTCGTGGACATCCGGGGCAACGCCGTTCAAGGCGACCAGTCTCCGCGGCATGCGGAGGAGCGTGTAGACGAAGGCGGGGTGGTGTGGCGAACGATCGATATGACCCGCTTGGCCGGCGATCCGGAATTCTTTCAGGCGGCGAACCGAAGCGACTGCGCTTGTTCGGGCTCCAACGGCATCAAGGGACCTTTGCTAGACCCTGTAGGATCATCTCTCGTGCAGGCAAATAATTATGAGTGCTGAAGCGATTACCCTAAGTTTACCGCCAGAGAACCTTTGCGAAGATGAAAAGTCATTCCGCTTCCAGTTCTGGCGTACCCGTCTGAACCGAGCGTTCTGGATCAGCGGGATACTGTTCCTAATACCCGTTTGCGCGCTGATTCATTTCGTCAGCACGGATCTGAATGCGCGCATCGAACTTGCCGGGATAAAAAGAATAGGCATCGAGTACCTTGTCCCTTTGCTTGATTTCGAGCGGAGCTTGCAAATCTATCGAGCACGGATGGCCGTCCCGGCCCACAGCGCCGCACGCGGGCCCGACCCTGGATTCACGCAACCAACGGATGAAGCGCTCCGAGCGGTGAGCGCGGCCGACAAGCGCCTCGGATCGATGCTGGGGATCAGTCAACTTTGGAGGCAAACGGAGGCCGACTGGCGCCGAACCGTGAGCGGCCTTGTCGACATGGAAAGCGCCGAGCGCCAGCTCGTGACCGGCGCCCTTCTGAAGCGGATCGCTGTGCTGACTCGGGAGGTGGCCGAGCGTTCGCATCTAACGATCGACGTAGACCCCGATACTTATTATCTTCAGGAAATCTTGACACGAAACATACCGGCGGCCGTGCGTGGGGTCACCGAGGCTCGGAATGCTGGCCTGATGTCGATGCTCGCCCTACAGTTGCAGGAAAGCTCGGAACGCGCAACCGGTGTGAATGGGTTGTTTCTGCCCACGGTCCGGACCACGGCCAAAGCGGCGCACGCCTCGCTCATCGATCTGGCAATACTCGCGCCGATGGATGCTCCAGTTCCCGGATTGGCCGCTGTGCTGGCGGGCGACGCTGCGGCGGTGAACGGAACCAGCGTCGATTCTAACGCCCGGAGCGACGCCATGGTCGGGGCCCTTGATAGTCTGTTAGCGCTCGCACGCGCGAGCGCCGCGGCCTTGGACGAGAGCATGGCCGTCAGGATAACCGATCTTAGGGCAACGCTATGGGCACAGCTCGCGCTTGTTATCGGGTTTTGCCTCCTCGCGATCTTGGCATTAGGCGCGCAGAGTCGGGCTCAGCGACGGGCGGCGGCGGACCGCGACCTGGAAACGCAGCGCGCGGTGCTTGACAACCAGCGTAACCAGAGGGCGATTCTGCTGCTCATCAATGAGCTCAGCGAGGTCGCCAGCGGCAACTTGGCGGCACGGGCCACGGTAAGCGCGGAGATCACCGGGGCGATAGCGGACTCCATCAATGTGACGATTGAGGCGCTTCGTGACCTAGTTCAGGGGATCGACAAGGCATCGGCGCAAGTCAAGGCGTCCACGGAACGTGGCCGCGCCATTGCCAACGCGCTGGCCGTCTCTACGACCGATCAGTCTGAGCAGATCAAACAAACCGCCGCCTCGGTACAGACAATGGCGCAGTCGATCACGGAGGTTTCGGAAAACGCCTCCCGTTGCGCGGACGTGGCCATGCTGTCGCTCAACGCCGCCAACGGCGGAGCCGAGGCCGTGCGTTGGACTATCGCCAACATGGATGAGATTCGCGCGCAGATCCAGGAGACGGCCAAGCGCATCAAGCGTCTCGGGGAGAGCTCGCAGGAGATCGGTGACATCGTCTCCCTCATAGAGAACATTACCGAGCAAACCAATGTGCTCGCCTTGAACGCCGCGATCCAAGCGGCGGCCGCGGGCGAAGCTGGCCGCGGTTTCACGATCGTGGCCGAAGAGGTGCAGCGCCTGGCCGAACGCTCTACGAAAGCCACCAAGGAGATCGCCGCACGCGTCAAGAGCATTCAATCCGATACCACTGATGCCGTGGTTGCCATGGAACAAAGCACCCATCAGGTGGTGGAAGGAACAAAACGTTCCGTGGCCATCAATCAAGCACTCTTAGATATCCAGAACGTGACGCCGCGGCTCGCGAACCTGGTTCAGTCGATTTCGGTGGCCACGCAAAAGCAGACCGAAATAGCCGAACAAGTCTCGTTCGGGATGACTCAGATCCTGGAGGTTACGGATAAGACGACGGCCGGCGCCGCGCAAATCGTAAGCTCTGTCATCAAGCTCGGGGATACCGCCCGCAATTTGCACGGATCAGTAGCCAGATTCCGGCTGTAGTCCGACGGTGCGAAGTGAAATCCGATGATTAATGCAGAGTCTTTCGCGCCCGAGCGGCTCGGATTGGTGACCAGTACGCTATGCGCGGAAATCACGAAGGCCAGGGAGGCCATCGAACGTTGCCCGACCGGCTTGCCCCATGACACAGTATCGCGGGAAGTAGGGGCGAGCCTACGCCGAATAGCTGGGGTCCTTGAGATGGTAGGGGCGCCGGTACAGGCACAATTTCTCCTTGAGCTCGCCGAGATTGCCTTGAGCGGTACATCGTCGGACGCGAAGGCGACGGCCGTCGCAGCGCGGTGCCTCCAGGCTGTGGCCAGCGAGCTTGGAACCACTACCCCGACGACCCCGCACCCGCTACTGCAAGATCTGCAGGACGAGCAGCCCGACTGCGATTTCGAGACATTGCTCAGGCACGGCCATGAGGCGTATCAACGTGGGCTGCTAGGATGGCTGCGCCATGATTCCACAAGCCTCGCATCAATGCATCAGGGGCTCGCTCGTGTCGCGCGCCTGAGGTCTGTACCCCATCGAAGCTTGTGGCGCTTAGCCGTCATAATTATCGAATGCCTGCGCCTCGGGGTCATACCGGGAGATGCAAACGCTAAGAAACTTTGCGCACGCATTGAACAACAGCTAAGGCGCCTGCGCTCGGGATCCTTAGCTGGCGATGCCACGTTGCTCGGCGATATTCTGGACCTAATCGCGGCGCCCCAGGCGGGCAGCCCCCGCTTGCGCGAGGTTCTTACTCCACTCGGTTTAGGTCCGCTACTGTCTATTACCGTGGAGCAGGCTGTCAGCGGGGCGATTTCGGCACCTTGGAGAGGCAAGCTTCGCGAGGCGTTGCGGGCGGCGAAAACCGCCTGGGAACAATTCTGTGAAGGCAAGAGCGAAGCTCTCGCGGAGTTTCGCGAGCACATTACACGGGCGGCGCAGGAACCTAACGAGCTCGACAATCTGCAGGGCCTCTTGCAAGTCATCGGCGTCTGTGCCTCAGCCGCACAGCCGGCCATCGCAAGACGGACAGTCGAGATCGCCGCTGCGCTGCTCGCGGCGGAGAAAGCAAATGAGGCTTCTCGCATCGCGCCGTCGATTGCCACCGGGATTGAAGCTTTAACCGACCGCCTGTCCACGAACACCCATGTGGCGAGTGGCATGCTGGTTTCCCCGATGTTTTGGCTCGCGGACTCGACCGCGCCAGTCGCCCACGAGGTGCTCGCACGGATCAAGCATGCCGAGCAGGCGCTCGCGGAGTTTTTTGTCGATCGATCGAAGACCGCTCAACTTCACGCTCTCGGCCTGTCACTGTCCGCGTGCGGAGCGGTATTGCACATGCTTGGGCTGTATCGGGCCGCGGATCTGGCGAGCAATATCCACGGCCAGATTATGGCGTTTGCACAACCCGACTTCCCTCTCACGGAGGAGCGGATGTGGGATATCGCGGAGGCTATCTGCGGCCTAGAAATCTATTGCCAAACGCTCATCGGGCGACGCGGCAACGCCGATTCCCCGCCCCTCGATCTCTTGCGGGACACCGAGCTGTCAATCGCTGGCGCTGGCGTCTCAAAGCGCAAGGAGCTTCCATCCGCCACCGCGCCAGCGGAAGGCGACTCTCAAACGCTACCCATGCCGAGCGCACCCATTGCGGACGAGGCCAATGAACTCTTGGGTGTATTTATCGAGGAGTCGAACGAGATCGTGGCGAAGCTTGCCCAATATGTGCAACGTTGCCGCGAGACATTATCGGATCATGCGGCCTTAACCGAGATTCGGCGCGGCTTTCACACCCTCAAGGGTAGTAGCCGCATGGTAGGTCTCACTGTGCTAAGCGCATCGGCGTGGGCCTTGGAGGATCTGCTGAACTCGTGGCTGCAACGGCGTAAACCTGCAACGCCGGCGCTGCTCGATCTCCTGGCCTTGGGCCAACAGCGGTTCGCGGCATGGACGGACGGGCTCAAACGGGATGGCTGCGTGAATGCGGACAACGCGGAGTTACTAGCTGGCGCTGCGTGTATGAAAGCCAGCGATCTATGCATGCCAGCGGGCGCTGCTGCTCCCCCCGCGATGGTTTCGGACATCGGGGCGGCAGATGTCATTATCGGTAGCACGGCTATTCCGGCGGCCCTATTCGCGATTTTCCAGCGCGAGGCCGAGGAGCATCACGCTCATTTAATGGGCCAAGTCGATAAGCTTAGCGAGCACCCCGAGGCGGCCCTCGACGCTGAGTTCGTGCGGCGCGCGCATACACTCGGGAGCATCAGCCGCGCTGTCGGCCTGCCGTACCTTGCGAATCTGGCGAACTTGCTGGAACAGTGGCTGGACACGCTGATCCGCCAATCGAAGCGTCTCGACGAACCGGCACGCGTGCTCATGCATAAGGCGCTGACGCTGGTCGGCGACATGCTGGATATGCTCCGGCGGCGGCAAGCGCCCTCCGGCGAAATGATCGCCCAGGGAGAGGTGCTGGGAGGCGCAATCGTGTCCTTGGTAGCACCAATGACTGCCAATAGCGCTACCGGTAATGCCGCGGGCAATCCGGTGGTCTGCAACGCGACAACCGATCCGGCGCCGCTCATGCCGGGCGAACCGGTCGCGTCGCCCGTCGCGGCAGTGCATGAGAGTGAGGACGCGGACACCGACCTGTTGTCGGTGTTTGTCGAGGAAGCCGGGGAATGCATTGCTGGCATAGGCGCCGGGCTGCGCGCATGGAGAGCCGATCCGTCGAAGCGTGAGGCTTCACAAGCTCTACTCAGGGTCTTGCACAATTTCAAAGGCAGCGCGCATACAGCGGGTGTCACGGACCTCGGCAATCTCGTCCACCACCTCGAGGGGCAGGTGGAGGTCTTGACCGGCACAGGTGCTCCGATCGCGAGCGACTTTGACGATCTTGATCGTTGGCTCGATATCGTGGCGGATGCCATCGAGGGCCTCTGGACGAATTTCGATAGGCGGCGCGAAGCCCCGACCAACGCCCCGGCGACAGCCGTGCGAGCGGGGCTTGCCGTGGGCTCGCGCGTGAAAGGGATCTCGAGTGCTTCCGGTGATTCGTTATTGAGGGTGCGCGCGCATATGGTTGAGCGATTGCTAAATCAGGCGGGCGAAATCAGTATTGGGCGCTCGCTGGTCGAGGCCGAAATGGCGGAAGTCAAGCGCGGGCTTGAGGATCTTCTGGGCGTTCTTACGCGCTTACGGGAACAACAGCATGACATTGAAATTCTGACCGAGAGTCAGATTCACTCTCGCCTGCCCCAGCGCCACGCGAGCACCGATGCATTCGATCCGCTGGAGCTAGATAGCTATACGTACATCCAGGAAGCTACGCGCATGATGGCCGAAAGCATCAGCGACAGCCGCATCCTGCACCAGCATCTGGATCAGACGATCGAACGCATCGGCGCCGCCCTCGCCGAACAAGGGCGTAACATCCGGCAACACCATCAGGACCTCATGTGCATTCGCGCGTCGGCATTGCGAAGCGTGGCGGACCGCCTCTACCGCGTCGTGCGGCAGACGGCCCGTGAGGTTGGTAAGGATGTAGATCTTGTGATTCACGGCGAGCACGTTGAACTCGATCGCGCCACCTTAGACCAGCTCGTGGCGCCGCTCGAGCACCTCTTGCGCAACGCCGTAGTTCATGGCGTCGAGATGACCGCCGTCCGCGTGGGGGCGGGCAAACCAGAACGCGGCAAGGTGGTTTTAACCGTCCGCCAGGCGTCGCCTGGCATCCTGATTACGGTGTCCGATGATGGTGCGGGGCTCGATCTGGCGCGCCTACGCGCCAAGGCCATGCAGAAGGGGCTAATCGGACAGGGTGCGCCGCTCGGCGATGAGGAAGCGATGGACCTCATCTTTTCTCATGGGATTTCGACCGCTGACGAGGTGACCGGACTCGCCGGCCGCGGTGTGGGCATGGATGCGGTGCTGAATGCGGTCAGCGCCGTGGGAGGTCGTATCGAGGTGCGGTCTGAAGCAGGTGCTGGCGCCTGTTTTTCCTTGTTTCTGCCGGTCACCCACAGCATCGTGCATGTGGTCCTCGTGCGTGCCGGGAGCGCCCTTTACGCTATCCCCTCGGCCATGTTCGAGCAAGTTCTTGAAGCCAAGGCGGAACACCAAGAAGGGTATACACATCGGCGCGTTCATGCTAGCCGCGAATACCAGGCGGTTCATTATCTGCCCCGGCTCCTCGGCGATTCGACGTGCGTGGTTAGCGTCACGCGTCAACAGAAGCTTTTGCTGCTCCACGAGGACGGTGCGCGCGTCGCGGTCGTGGTTGATGAGGTCATTGGTAACCGCGAGGTCATTATCAAGGGCGTGGGTCCGCAGCTCAGCGGGGTCCCGGGGATCCTCGGGGCGACAGCGCTGGGTGATGGGCGCAGCGTTCTAATCCTCAATCCAGTCCAGTTGGCGCATCGGGGCGATGCGGCAATCGCGGCGCCGCGCGCGCCGGATTCCCCCGGTACCCGGGCACTGGGGGCACCGCTGATCATGATCGTGGACGATTCTCTGACCGTCAGAAAGTTCACGGAACGCTTCCTGTTACGGCACGGCTACCAGGTGACGACCGCGCGCGATGGATTGGATGCCATGGAGCAATTGGCTGTCAGTATGCCCGATGTAATCCTGCTCGACATCGAAATGCCGCGCATGGACGGATTCGAAGTCACCCGTAAGCTCAAGCAGAGTCCCAGAACGGCGCGTGTGCCGATCATCATGATCACTTCGCGTGCGGCGGAAAAGCATCGTCGGCACGCTTTGGGTTTAGGGGTAGCTGCTTACCTCGGAAAGCCCTACGTAGAGCAAGAGCTACTCGATCAAATCGCCGGTTTCGTACAGCGTCCCGCGGCATGACGGCGGCGTTAAGCCAGCACCGGTTGCCCCAGTTCACGCCGTGTGAGGTACAAAGCTGCGGTCGACCGTGTCGAGCACTTCGCTAGCGGATTGATAGCGATCCTCAGGGCGCTTTGCGAGCAAGCGGTCGACCAAGGCTTGATAAGAAATCGTAGCCTGGGTTAGCCGCGCAGCGGCGTAACCCGGGAATCAAAGCTCATTCGCCCCTACGCGCCCTGACCCGTTCTACCTCCGATAGACCC
>JBOIDM010000281.1:0-12435 GCA_050740575.1 Gammaproteobacteria bacterium | reverse complement strand
GCACGCAAGGCGTTGCGCGATAATCTGACGGCGATAGCGCCGAGTTTCGTGCAGTGCCAATATTTTATGTCAACCGATTATTCGCTGGTCGATTGTTCGATAGCGCCCTTGCTTTGGCGTTTGCACTACTACGGCATCAAACTGCCGAATCAAGCAAAGCCGCTTCTAAAGTATGCGGAACGCTTATTCGCGCGATCTTCGTTCAAATTTAGCCTGTCGGAGTTTGAAAAGGACCTCCGGGAACATCCCTAAATTGGTTTTTTTAGGTCTTTCGGAAATCAAGTGGCATGCTTAACCACTAGATTACGCAGCCTTGTTAGGTCGCGAGCGAGTCTTTTATCCCCCTATAGCATGGCATCTAAATTGCCTATTTAGATGTAGTTCTACAAGGGTTAGGGTTTCCACCTTGGTCGCCGCCGACAGAAATGGAGACTCTTGCTCAGTTTCGCAAGAATTCCCAACGCAATCATTTTGCTCGACCAGTTGGCGTTTGCCTGCAAAAGATGCACGGAAAAACAACGAAGTTGTAGTGGATACCAGCGCCTTGGCTACCGAAGAATGCAAACTGGGCCTCAACGCGGTGCCTTCCGCACGCGCCGAATTGACCTTGGTCGAGCGCCGCCAGCGTGAACGGCGAAAGGCCAAGCGGCCGGCGGCGGCGTCAGCGCTGGTAGTCTCTTACCCTGTCAACCTTCTCAATGGCGGCGTAGTATCCAGCAACCTACCTACCTGCCTGGGTGAAGCAATCTCAGCAATGGATCGCGAAGGAACGACGCTCCCAAGTGTTGAGGGCTTAGATCGAGCCGCCTATTTCGGCTGCAATGATAGATCCTTCACGGGTGATGACTCCCATCTGATAACCGTATTAATTGCGTCAAGCCGAGAGAATCTGCTTAAGAAACTGCTGCCGTGGTTGGCGAGCGAGCAGGGCATCAAGGTGCTTGGCGAGCCTATCGCCGATCCACTCCTCCTTCCCATGTATCTGGAGCAGTGGCAACCTACGCTGCTGTTACTGGATAAGGCGTTACTCGACCGGCTCGGTTCGGAGTCACTCCGGATGATCCGACCTAAGGTCCGGAAAGTCCGTGTGCTTCTGTTGTGGGATGAGTTTTGTCCTGGCTTGGTCGAAGATATTTTGCGCAATCGGTTCCATGGCCATTTGCTTACCAGTTGCTCTTCGGATACCTATGTGAAGGCGATCCGCGCTGTCTGTCGAGGCGACATCTGGCTCCCCCGCGGCCTGCTGGCCCAGGCGTTATCGAACCTATTGGAGACGCCTAGCCCTGGCGATGCAAAGACGGAAAGCAATCGGGTCTGCGGCTCGGACGTGCTCACGAAACGGGAGGAGCAGATCGTCAGGCTTCTGAGTCAAGGACTCACCAACAAGCAAATGGCTCGGCACCTCGGTATCATGGAAGACACCGTCAAGAAGCATCTCCAGAATGTTTTCGGCAAGCTCGGGGTCCGCCGCCGCACCTTGGTTGTACTGCGACAGCTCGCCGGGCAGCCGGACAGCGCCTGAGACAGGTCGGTCCTTGGTTCCCGTGTCTCTCGGCGCGGTGGTGGTGAGCCGCAGTTCCAAGTGACGGCGGTGCCAAGCTCAGCCCGGATAGGGCCGATACCAGACTCCATGATCCAATTCCGACCTTTCCCAATTCAAAAAACCCCCCAAGGAATTCAACATGCACATTTTCTCTAACCTGACCCGTTATCTGTTCCTGGGCTTGATGCTCTGTGGTAGCATCGATGCGGCCGAAACGTCCTCGGTGGATGAGATCAAGGCATTGCGCCAAGACCTCGAAGCCCTCAAAGAGGGTCAGCAGGCCATCGGCCGGGATATCGCGGAGATCAAGAAGTTCTTGCAGCCGCCGCCGCGGGTACGCCCAATCGACACGGTACTGGAGGTTGGTGATGCTCCGTTAAAAGGTAAAAAGGACGCCAAGCTGACCGTGGTCGAGTTTTCCGACTACCAGTGCCCCTTCTGCCGGCGCCACGTTGAGACGACGTTGCCACTGCTCGAGAAAGACTACATCGCCACCGGAAAGTTGCGTTACGGGTTCCTCGACTTCCCCATCGAGAGCATTCATGCCCAGGCCGTTAAGGCTGCCGAGGCGGCGCACTGCGCGGGCGATCAGGGCAAATATTGGGAGATGCATGACAGGCTATTCGCCAACCAGAAGGCACTCGCGCCGGAAAAGCTACCGGGGCACGCAAAAGCTATCGGGATTAAGGTTGAACCCTTCGGCAAATGCCTGGAGAGCGGCGAGTATACGGGAAAGGTCAAGCGCGGCATTGCCGAAGGCCAGAAGCTCGGGATCACCGGCACGCCGACCCTGCTCCTCGGTCGCAGTGCGGGCGACCAGGTCAAGGAGGTCAAGATGATGGTGGGCGCCCTGCCTTTTGCGCTGTACAAAGAAGAGATCGAGAAGCTGCTGGTCAAAAAGCCCGAGTAACCGGCACCTCGCACCAAGGCTGTCGACGCCGGCGGCCTTCTCCTCCAGGTCGAGGCATCCCGTCTCGCCATCCGTGAGCGTAGACCCGCCCCCTATCTCTCCCCAGCGTCCAGGCCCGGACGCTGGTCAAGCGGGATCCGCCGCGTTCGGACTACCCCTTTCGTGGAATAGCCTCACGATTCCGATTCTGGCACCGTGCGTCTCACGGTCAAAGACCTTATGCGGGCAGCGGCAGTGGGCGCACGGCTTTCGGAAGCGCGCCGGAACCGTTGGCCAACGTTGGCCGGAACAGGGAGCTCGCGGGCGCCGAGCCATAACAACCGGAGGCCCACGGGTACAGACAGTTATATTTGGAACAATTGGAAAGGAGAATCACCCATGATCAAGCTAGCAAGCGCATCGCTGGTGGCCGTCGCACTTGGCCTGACTCTCGCGGCCGGTCCCGCCTTCGCTCAAAAAGGAGAAGAGCCGCCCTGTACAAAGAATTGCGAACCGCCGAAGGAGGAGCGGGCGGATTGCAGTCCCGGTTACTACAAGAATCACGTTGACACCTGGGACGATGGGATCTGCTGCGCTGGTGACGCGGGAAACCCTGATACGGCGTGCGGCCAGATCTACCGGCAGCTGTGTGCCGAGTGCGGCGCGACCCCGATTCAACGCAGGGCTGCAAAGCAATTACTTGACACTTGCTTCGGTACGGCGCCGGAGTCGCCCTGCCAGGACGATTAACACGGCGATTTACGAAGGCGGGAAGGCGGCCGCTCGTCGGCAAAGGTCCAGACCGATGTCGGTGAGCGGTCCCTTTCCGTGTTCTTCAGGTGACGAAATCGCGGACTACGCATGATAAACAATTTGGAGAATTGCAAGGAGGACCGTGCCCATGACTAAAAGGATGTTTCAAATTCGCACTGTTTTGTTCGTTTCAATAATGGCGAGCGCTGTCGTGTTAGCGCCCACGGTCCTTGCACAGGTTGCCGACCTCCTGCCAAATCTCCGGCCGCTGCCCGCACAGGATATTGCGCTCGTGCCCAGTTTCCAGGTCCCTGGCGGCACCCGGCTCAATTTCAGCACCACGACCTGGAACAGTGGTCTTGGGCCGCTGGAATTGGTTGCCGGCCCGGTCGATACAGGTTCTGGCAAGCAGCAAGTCTACCAGCATGTCCCTTTGAGCGACGGGACCTCTTTCGATCATTTTGCCGGCTGGATGCAGTGGCACCAGGCGCATAACCATTTCCACTTTGACGACTACGCGCTGTACACCGTGCAACCCGTCAGTGCTCCCGGCGGTTCCCTACGCACGGGCAGCAAGACGACCTTCTGCGTCATGGACACAGACAAGATCAACGGGTCGTTGCCGGGCGCTCCGACCAACCCCGTCTACAGCACCTGCGGTACTCAAATTCAGGGCATGTCGGTAGGCTGGGGTGACACCTACGGATATTGGCTCGCAGGACAGGACATCGATTTTACCGGTAACCCCGATGGCATCTATCAGCTCAAGATCGAGGTCGATCCGAAGAAATTGCTTCTCGAGACTAACGAGAACGATAACGGGTCCTGCGTCCTGCTGGATATCCAGGGCTACAGTGTAACGGTCCTCGACAGCAGCGGCAGCTGTGGTGCGGTGCGATCGATTACGCCGAACTCAACACGTATGGGCACGTCCGTTCAGGTGACGATTACCGGTTTCGGATTAACCCAAGGCATGGCGGTGAGCTTCGAGAACGGGAATGGCGCGCGGCCGGTTGCGAGTAACGTCGTATTGACTCAGGATTCCGATACGATTGATACCATCACGGCGACCGTCACGGTACCGTTAAAGAGGAAGCTTGGGCGTGACCAGGTGTGGAACGTACGCGTCGGCAGTGGGGTCCTGCCCGACGCTTTCACGGTGTACTAGACGAGTCATCGTGCGATGCCAAGAAGCTCGTACAGAATCAACGCGGGTCCCAGCTTGTCCGCGACATTGGTCAGTTGGGGCCAGACCTACGTAAGCATCCTTGCGGACAGTCCATCGAAGCCACGACGCTTTTACCGGGCGACCACGGCGAATGTGTTCACCCATATAACGCCTTAACGCGGCTACCCGCGGAGGAAGCAAGGGATCGAGGAAATTTTAGGGGGCCGCTTATTTGTCGGCCCCTGGTCCAATAGACGAAGCTTCCTTTAGCACGATCTTTTACCGAGTCCTCGCAGGATACAAGATGGCGGTTTCAAGGTATTATATCAGTGCTTGCTCTGTGGGTGCCGCGAGGCGGTAATGTAGTTGTTTGCGCGACGAAAGCTGACAACGTTTTCGATGACTTCGCAGGGTCATTAGAAATGGAGAAACAAAGTTCTACGCGTCCGTATTTGCTGCGCGCATTTTATGCCTGGATCGTTGACAACCAGCTGACTCCGCATCTAATCGTGGATACGACCCGCCCCGGCGTGGTGGTTCCTGAGCAGTATGTGAAAAATGGCAAAATCATCTTAAATATATCGCCTGCTGCCGTAAACGGTTTGAAAATTGACAATACTTCGATTGGATTCAGCGGACGGTTTGGCGGAACGGCTTACGGGATTCTCGTTCCACTCACCGCGGTGGAGGCTATCTATTCCAAGGAAAACGGCAAGGGTATGGTGTTTGCGCCCGAAGAAGATAAACCGGATACGGCGAACCGTCCCGCGCCGCGGAAACCCATCCTCAAGCTGATCAAATAACTAGTGGCATCTTGCGTGCCAGGTGCAGCGTAGGCGCTTCCTGCTAGGGGGCGTCGCTATACTCAAATAGCTTGACGACTTTCCGCACGCCTCCGATGCGGCGAGTTAACTCGGCTACCGCGGCGCCTTCCTTATGGCTTAAGAGGCCCATGAGATAAACCACTCCGCTTTCCGTCACCACTTTGACGCGCGTGGGATCGAAGCCCTTGATCCGAAGATGTTGTGTTTTTACCTGTGTCGTTAGCCAGCTGTCGTTGCTGCGCGCGCCAAGCGAACTGATGCGTCCGACACGGATGTAGTCGTGAACCTGCCGGACCTTCTCGGTACCGGCGGCGAGATCGTGAATGCGCCGCCGAAGATCTTCCGTCGCCGTTTCGCCCGTGAGCAGCACGACGTTATTGTAGCTCGTCGCGTTAATGTGCGACTTGGAATTGATCTCGGCATTCTGATACACGGACTTAGTGATCTTCAGTTCGATAGCTTCATCCTCGACGACTGTTCCCGTCGTGCGGGTATCATGGACAACGGCGGCGCCTCCTGCCACGCTCCCCACGGCGATGGGCCCGCAACCCGAGAGCATGCATAGCAATGCAAAGCCGCAGCATGTTTCTTTTATAGCTCTTCTACCCATCATGCCAGTTCTCCTGTCCGAGTAATTGCCTATCCACAAGATCGCACACGCAATGTATGAGCATTATGTGGACTTCTTGGATCCTGGCCGTAGACCAACCGGGTATGCGGATCTCGATGTCCCCCTCTTTGAGGTGCTGTGCGGCCTTACCGCCGTCGCGGCCGCTTAACAAGGCGACTCGCATGTCGCGATCGTGCGCCGCGTCGATCGCATTCACAATATTCGGCGATTCACCGCTGGTCGATATCGCGAACAAGATGTCCCCCGATTGACCCAATGCGCGGATCTGTTTGGAAAACACATCGGCAAATTGATAATCGTTGGCAATCGAAGTCATCGTAGAGGAATCGGCCGTGAGGGCGATCGCGGGTAATCCGGGCCGTTCCGCCTCGAACCTATTGAGCATCTCCGCCGCGAAGTGCTGCGCATCTGCGGCTGATCCTCCGTTTCCGCAGGCCAATAATTTATTACCCTCCAACAAAGCGCCGGCGACCAGGCGGGCCGTACGTGCGACCAGAGGGGCCAGCGCCGCCGCGCATTTTTGCTTGAGGTCGATACTCTCGCGGAATATTTCGATGACCCGTTCAGTGTAGTCCATGCTCTTACTCGCGCCGTCAGCCAGCAACCGACGCCCACCCTAATGGCTCCTGCGTTAGGCTTGAAAGGCAGCCTTAATCCACTCGGTAGACGCCTTGGCGCCGGTAACGACGACGACATCGAACCGGCATTGCACATGGGCCGTGCTCGTGCGGTGTGTTAGTAGATAATGACCAGCCGTTTTAAGAATGCGCCCCTGTTTCGTATGATTGATCGTCTCGAGGGGAGAACCATATTCGGCGCTGGCGCGGTAGCGTACTTCAATGAATACCAGCGTGTCATTATCTTTCATTATTATGTCGATTTCACCGACCAGGCAGCGATAATTCCGCGTGAGCAGTTGCAACCCCCGCGCTCCCAAATAGCGCAATGCGATGCTTTCAGCCCATGCCCCGCGCTCGCGAGTTTTCATGCTGGTTTATTCGCGTAGCAATGCAGGCACGCCGTTGAGGAATTGAGCCCACGCTAGCTGCCGACGAATACGTTTACGTTCATCTATACGCAGGATGCCGGTAACACCCTCTAGGCGTGCCGAGGGATCGCTTTGCAGCGCTCCGATGCGAGACATCAGGCGGTAGGCATCAATGCCAAGGGCATACAGCCGCGCATGTGTCTCGAATCTCTTAGGCCAATGATGCCTCGCGCTCGCGCTCAGTTCGCTGCGGTAAGGATCGAGCACCCACGGCATGTCGCCGAATATCACCCCATCGAGGCCGCTATCGGCTTCCGGGGCAGGCGCGGAAGAGTAAACTTGGGATGTCGCGTAGATCGGCAGACGATCACGGCCGAGCGAGCTCACCCACGGAAGTATCAAACGAGCCTCACGGGGGGTGGCTGCCATGAAAATGAAGTCCGCTGAAGGGCTCGCGGCGTAGGCCTCGCCTAACGGTGTCGGCGGCGCGGAAGTGCGAATGCTAGCGCGCATCAGTTGCGCCACCGCGGTTTCGATATTACTGGCATCATGGTGATAGGTTTGCTGAGCTACGATCGCGCCGCCCAGATCTTGCCAGCGTTGTTTGAACGCCCGCAACAGTCGTTCGCCCCAGGCATTAGCGGGTGTTAAGACCAGCGCGCTCAAGCGCCCGTCCAACCAGGCGCGTTCGGCGATCTGCCCGGCCTCGTCCTCCGGCGGCAGGCCGAACTGGTACAAATAACGAATGTCAGCGCGGTGATCCAAGCCGTCGATCCGATTCAACGCAAGGGTCGGGACCGTTATCACGTTGGCTGCAACCAGTACCTTCAGCGTTTGTTTGTCCAAGGGACCGACGATAAACTCAGAGCCCTCCTCTAGTGCGCGCCGATAGACGGCGAGGGCATTGGCCGCATTAGCGTCATGGATCGATAGGGTGCGCCTCGCGCTGTTTGCACCATCGCTGTACCAGGCGGCGATAAAACCGTCTTTGATTGCGGCCGCGGCTTCGGCATATTGGCCGAACAGCGGCAGTAGCAGCGCGACATGCAGGGGATCAAGGTTGAGAACGACCTGCTGCTCCCGGATTCGCGGCAAGGCTTCTTGGCGGGCCGGGTGATGAGGGTATTGCTTCTCCCAAGTGGCGAGCAGTGCTTCGAACGATGGATCGTTGTCTGATCTTGCGATAAGCGCGAGATCAATCCAGCCGCGCAACAGCGGTGATCCGAGGGATTGTTCTTGGGTGAGATCGGAAATCGCGACCTGATGGAGTGTCTCCCAAATAGCTAAGCGATTGGCGCGTTTCAGTTTCTCATCGGCGAGATAGGGATCGAGCGCAACCTGCTCCCGCGCCGCAGACAAAAAGTCACCCTTGGCTTGATAGGCGTCGGCAAGAACCCGGTGGTAGCGCGGGCGCAACTCATCGGGAACCCGATAGCCTTCGATATGCTTCAACGCGGCCAGCGCGTTCGTGGCGTCGCGGCTCAGCAACGACGCTTGCGCCGATAAGAGGGTGTGCCATACTTTCAAATAGTGCTCTCGCGCCGGAATCGTGATCCTGTCCAAGATCTGGCGGGCTTCTTCCACGCGTCTCGCTTTCAAGTACGTATCCGCTGCGCGCAGCCCGAACAGGTAGGATTCGGGTGCCGAGGAAATTGCCTGCAGTCGTTGAAACTCAGCGGCCGCCGCCTCTAGCTTTCCGGATTCAAGTAAACGTACAGCCTGTTGGTCGGTGTAAGACTTGACCTGCGGCCCGCGCGATTCAACGTGCGCACACCCTGCCGCTAGTGCGAATAGTAGGAAAGCAAACCGGCGCCGGGTATTGTTTAATAATGGGTGCATTGTGAGAACAGTATCGGAGGGCTTGCGGCCGTGTCAATCGAGCAGGGCGTTCTTTACGTCGTAGCGACGCCCATAGGAAATCTTCAGGACCTCAGTCCGCGCGCGCGGCAGGTACTCGGCGGCGTTGATGTGGTGCTCGCCGAAGATACGCGTCTAAGCGCGCGTCTATTAAACCATTTTGGGATCGCAACGCCGATGTTACCATTTCATCAGCATAATGAAAGACGTGCGTGCCCTGCCGTGGTGCGGCGCTTGGCGGCCGCACAGAGCGTTGCTCTGATTTGCGACGCTGGCACGCCCTTGATAAGCGATCCGGGCTATCATTTGGTGCAAGCGGTACGCGCGGCCGGCTACAAATTATGCTCGATTCCGGGGCCTTGCGCGATCGTCGCGAGTCTAGCGGTGGCCGGCCTACCCACCGATCGGTTTGTTTTTGAGGGATTCCTTCCTCCGCGGCGGCCCGCGCGCCGGGATCGCTTGTCGGTACTACGCCACGAACAGAGGACCCTCGTGATTTACGAGGTTCCGCATCGCGTGCGGGATTGTGTTGCCGACATGTACGAACTTTTAGGAGCGGATCGTCGCGTTACGCTGACGCGCGAGTTGACGAAAATTTACGAAGAAACGTTCGCCGGAACCTTACGCGGCCTGTCCGAATGGTTGCACGAGAAGGAACGAGTCCAGGGCGAGATCGTGATCGTGATCGCGGGTGCGGCGGGGGATGCTCCTGAACATGAGAGGTTGCGGCATTTGGTCG
The DNA here is from genome assembly GCA_050740575.1 of Gammaproteobacteria bacterium. Taxonomy (GTDB): domain Bacteria; phylum Pseudomonadota; class Gammaproteobacteria; order JACCXJ01; family JACCXJ01; genus USCg-Taylor. The sequence goes on along the minus strand of JBOIDM010000281.1, from coordinate 3,043 downwards.
CGACCCTATTGAAATACCTGCCGGCGAGGCAAGCGGTCGCGGCCTCGACTGCGATTTCCGGTGCGCATAAAAATCAGATCTACCGGCTCATGCTGGAGATCACATCTCACAGGGATACCGAGCCGGGGAAGCCGGAAGTAAGCGCGGGATCTTGCAACTCGCGCGAGAACGCAACAAACTAAGGTCGCAAGGAGTCAACCGGGTAGTCGCTGTGTCGAACGATGCAGAGGAAAGTCCGGGCTCCAAGGGCAGGGTGCCAGGTAACGCCTGGGGAGTGCGAACTCACGGAAAGTGCCACAGAGAATAAACCGCCAACCCCCGGCGGGCAGCCGGTAACGGTTCGGCCGGTCGGGGCGGCAAGGGTGAAAAGGTGCGGTAAGAGCGCACCGCGCCGGCTTACGCCGGTGGCAGGGTAAACCCCACCTGGAGCAAGGCCAAATAGGGGAGCGAGCCCCCCCATGAGGGGTGGCGACACGCGGCCCGCGTGGGCTCCCGGGTAGGTCGCTAGAGGTGCATGGTGACATGCATCCAAGATAAATGACTGCCCCGCTAAGGCTGTGCCGCGGCGGACAGAACCCGGCTTACAGGTTGACTCCTTCTTTCTCAAATCCTTGTATCCATGGCGCCCGCACATGGCCGGTTATGCTCCCGGCGTTGTCGGCACATGTGCATTACACGCGCGATAATTTTAGCGACCATTTTAGCGACCGACGTTAACTCTATAAGCTAATTGCAGCATTTGGAAACACCTTTTGGGTGCCGTGAAACGAGCCGTCCCGGCGTCGTACCTCGAAAATCTAAGTCCCTGTTCGAGAATAGACTTTCAGACGCTGGTCGTGAAGATTTCCTTGACATGCCGCAGCGAGGTTCTTATAGTTTGTCTGTGGGGAAACGTGGGGAAATGTGGATCCTTACTATCCATGGGCAAGGTGTCGTTTCAGGGGATTAATGCGCTAAGCCTCGATGCCAAGGGGCGCCTGGCGATTCCAAGCGGGTACCGGGAACAATTAGCAGCCGTGTGTGGCAACGCGCTGGTGCTTACCCTTAGCCCCTATGACCCCTGCCTGTGGCTATATCCTGTGACAGAATGGGAGGTCATCGACGTAAAATTGCAGCAACTTTCTGATTTTGACAAGCAAAGCAGACGCACGAAGCAGATGATGCGGGGCTACGCAAGCTCATGTGTACTCGATGCGCAGGGCAGGATCCGCATTCCAGAGTCGCTGCGAGAGTTCGCGAACCTCGTGAAGTATATTACCTGTTTAGGTCAAGGTAATCGCTTTGAGCTATGGGATGCTGATGCTTGGGTTGGGCAGCGGGATGAATGGCGATCCGACATCGGGCGCGGTGTCGGAACGGCGTCGGAGGCGTTACGCGAATTAGCGTTGTAGGCACGTGCAAGGTACCGGAGGCTCCCACACGCCGGTATTGGTGAGCGAGGTCGTGAATCACCTCGTTCTCCACGACACGGGCTTGTATATTGACTGTACGTTCGGGCGAGGTGGACATGCACGCGCAATTTTGCAGCGCCTGGGGCGGCGCGGACGTCTGGTGGTGATCGATCGTGATCCGACGGCCATAATGGCGGCGGAACAGCTCGCGGGCGAGGATCTTCGGGTCCAGGCGGTCAGAGGCTCCTTCGCGCTACTAGGAAAGCTCGCGGCGGCGTTCTCTGGGCAGGTCGACGGAATTCTGTTCGACCTCGGTGTTTCTTCGCCGCAATTAGATGATTTCCGGCGCGGTTTTAGTTTCGGCCGCGACGGTCCGCTCGACATGCGTATGGACAATGAATTCGGTATAACTGCCGCGCAATGGATTGCGGCGGTGTCTACTCGGGAACTAGCCGAGGTTATTCGTGCATACGGCGAAGAACGGTTTGCAACTAGAGTTGCGCGCGCCATCGTGAGGGAACGAGCCCTTGCGCCAATCACGACCACTAGGCGTCTGGCGGAAATCGTCGCCCGCGCAAAACCAGTGTGGGAAAACGATCTGCATCCGGCCACGCGCTGCTTTCAGGCGCTACGGATTGTAATTAATGACGAGCTCGAGGAGCTCAAACTTGGCCTTCGGCAAGCAGTTAATATATTGCGTGGTGGCGGACGTCTCGTAGTAATAAGTTTCCATTCGTTGGAAGACCGAATCGTAAAGCGATTTATACGTGACCAATCGCGGGGACGGTCAACCCCGCGCAACTTACCGCCGCGTGTTGCCGCGGAAGGCCTGACCTTAAAGCCAGTGTGTGGTCCGATGAAACCCACCGCCGGCGAGATCGGCCGGAATCCGCGGGCGCGAAGCGCGACCTTGCGGGTGGCCGAGAAGCTCCTATGACGCGGATCCTATGCTCCTTGCTTGTGGGTTTGGTAGTGATCACTTCCCTTGCAATTGCCATGACTCGGCATCAAAGCAGAAAGTTATTTGTCGAATTGCAAGCGCTCGAGCAGCGGCGTGATGCCATGAATGATGAATGGGGACGGTTGCAATTGGAACAGGCCACCTTGGGAACGCACGGGCGCATCGAAGAACGCGCGCGCGGCGCGCTGAATATGACGGTGCCATCCGTCGCGGACGTGATCATCCTGACCGACTGATGGACCGGCGCAAGCAACAGTTCTTCGACGGTAGACGGCGGCGATTTGTCGTCAGTGCCTTCGTGGTGGCGGCGACGCTACTCGTTTGGCGTGCAGTCCATCTTCAACTCGCGGAAACCGGCGTGCTGCAGGGCCACGGGGCGGATCGCTATCTTAGAACCGTTGAATTACCCGCGCACCGGGGGACAATCACCGACCGGCGTAACGAGCCGCTGGCAATGAGTACCCCGGTCAGCTCGGTGGGCGTTATTCCTTCCAAGCTCGCGCAAGTGCGCGGCCGCTGGCCCACACTCGCGCGGGCGCTCGGGATTTCAGGTCAAGAGTTGTCGGCGTTCGTACAATCGCGGCTGGAGCGCCGCTTCGTTTTGCTTAGAAGGCACGTCCCCCCCGAGTTTGCCGAGGAGGTCATGCGGCTTGATATCGACGGGGTGGAGCTCCGCCAAGAAGTACACCGG
>JBOIDM010000280.1:0-4678 GCA_050740575.1 Gammaproteobacteria bacterium | reverse complement strand
CTTCACCGCGATCGCCGAGCTCAAGCCCGAAATCGTCCTCTTCGGAACCGGGACGCGGTTACGCTTTCCGCCCGCGGCTATCGGTAGCGGTCTATTAAGCGCGGGGATCGGTTTTGAAGTGATGGATACGGCGGCCGCTTGCCGTAGCTACATTATCCTGTTATCCGAAGATCGCAACGTGGCCGCCGCGCTCCTGATGATCGAATAGCACCCAACTTGGGATCTCTCGGCGAGGCTCCCCGGTTTCAACCGCCCGCGGAGCAAGCGATCGGGTCGGACGCCCGATCGGCACTCTGCTATGTTGCCTCATATTTTTCAAGACCAGACCCCCTCCTTCACCGGATCTAAGTGGTAAAGATCTCTTGTAGTGTGTTCAGGGTCGCAACCATGGTCTTATGATGCACGGCGCCCGCGCGTTTGATCAAACGAACCTGGTCGAGCGCTCTGATTTGATCGAGCAAGATCAAGCCTTTCCTACCCGCGAAGGTCACCGGAATTCGGTAGGGTGCCATTCTGCCGCCGGTCGTCATAGGGGCCACGATCGCGGTGCGCAGATGGTCGTGCATCTCGGGGGGTGACACGATGAGACAGCGACGGGTCTTGCGGATCTCGCTGCCCACGGTGGGACCAAGCGTTGCGAGCCAGACCTCGCCACGGACTACCATTGCACTTTTTTGTCGTCTTCATTTCCGAACTCCGGCCAAACGAGTTCATCATCGCCGGTAGCGGCAATCGCCTGGCTGGCCTCGGCCCAACCTTCCCGAATCGCTCCCCGCGGCCTGCGGATGACGATGGCGTGGTCCTCCACCACCATTTCTGCTTCGTCCTCGAGTCCGATCTGGGCCAGCAATGGTTTCGGGATAATGACGCCTTGCGAGTTACCCATCCTGCGGATCGTGGTTTTCATGCGTATTACACCTCTCGACAATAGTGCCTATCGGGCAGGATTAACAATGTTATAACATCCTGGCGTCGTGATCCAGTCGAGCTAACAAGAATGGAGCGCGTCGCGGGCGGAGCGGTTTAGTTCAACATTGAGTAGCCGGAAAGTTTCCGTATATTACGAATTGTAAGCCCCTCGTGGCCCCGCGCGATCTGTCCAGCTAACCGGCTCTACAGGGACATTGTGCGCTGCGCAATGTATCCGCTTCGAATCTACACTATACTGGGCCAACACCATGGAGTTGCAACTATGCGGAACGGGTAGTTTTTTTGGAATCCGTTCGGTTTGTTATGCCGGCAGCAAGCATGGCGTTACAGCGTTGCCGGTCAACCCGAGTGCAGAATTGGAGGCAGGCGCCCATGCTTACCAGATTGTATTTCGTTTTGCCGAACGTAGAAACGGCGCAACAGGTAGAGCGGGAATTATTGCTCGCGCGTATCGAGGACCGCCGCATTCATTTCTTGGCGAAACGGGGAACCGATCTCGGCGATTTACCGGAGGCCGCAGTGACGCAGAGGACCGATTTTGTCCACGGTGTTTGGATCGGTCTCATCGCGGGCGGAATTACCGGGGCGATTGTCGGCGGCATCGCGTTCAGTTTCCCCGAGGTCGAATCCACGTTGGGACTCGGGTCGATCCTTATCTTCGGTTTGTTGGGCGCGAGTTTCGGTGTTTGGGTCTCGAGCATGATCGGCGCAAGCATACCGAACAGTCAGCTCAAGGACTACCAGAAAACCATCGAGGCCGGCAGCGTGCTGCTGATGGTGGATATCCCAAAAGATCGGGTTGAAGAAATCTCGGCTCTCATCCGCAAAGAACACCCCGAGGTTGCAGTGGCACGTTCGGGACCGCTGCTTCCGGCGCTACCGTAAGTTTGCTCGATGGCGCCGTCCGGCGCACCCCGCTGCGATGCGTTGCGAATAGATGAGCGACGCTCAGTTGGCAAGTGCGTCTGCCTCCGAGCTTGGCGGAGGCAAGGTCGCCATCATCCTGGATACGCTCCAGCCAACCCTGCGCCTGCCGACGGAATCTCCGGCTCTTGCTCGCAACTCGCAGCGCCGAAGCCGCGCACTTTTTATCGCCTTCGTGATAGCAGGCGATCCCGAGCAGGAACTGGGCCTCATCGGGATCTTTGATCCCGCCTTTATCGAGTGCGGTCGCGAACGATCTCGCGGCGCCGACCCAGTTCTCCAGGCTCATCTGCATGCGCGCGATATTGAGGTCGATCTTCCCGTGCCGGACCCGGGCCGCCGCTTCTTGCAACGCGCCGATGGCACGCTTGCGCTCGCGCGCCATCACCCAACTGTTGCCGAGCAGTTCCAGATTCTGCTCCGTGCGCGCGATGCGGCCCCGCCGGATCTCCTTGTCCAAGAGGCGCGACGCGCTGTAAGGGATGTTACGATTTAGATAGAGCTGCGCGAGCCGGATCAGATCGCCCTCCTCGAGCAGGTCCTGGGCGTACGCGAGTTTGAGGGTGGCGAGGGCCTCGCCGTCGCGCTGGGAGATTAGGTAGACATCGGTCAGGTAACGCCAATACTCTGCCTTTCGCGGATGCTCGGCGATGAGGTTATTCAATAGGGGAACGGCGTCCGCATAACGCCTGCTCTCGAAATACAGTGAGAGCATGAACAGATACCAATCCTCGCGCGGTTCCTTGACCTTCGCGATCGCCTGCTTGATGTGCGTAAGCGCGGCCTCGTATTGACGGAGGTGATAGTGGCAGACCGCACCTAGATAGTACACATCCGACGAGGGATTCTTCTCATCAGTTAGCCATCCCTGCAACGACGCGAGCCCCTTGCGATAGTCCCCGATCTGGATGTAGGACTGGGCCAGGTTGTAGCGCAGCGCGTGGGTGACATCGCGCGGAAGAGCGCGCCGGGCGAGCGCCGCCTCGATTGCGTCGATCGCCGCCGGGTAGCGCTTCTGGCCGAGATACGCATAGGCCATCGACTGCTGCGCCAATGCCGCCTCGTGCGCGTTCCCGGCTACCTTCGGCAGCAGCTCCTGGAGGATCGCGAGCGCCTCGGTATGCCGCTCCTTATCCATCGCCTCCCGGGCCTTCCTGAGCTCCTGGTAGGTCGATTGCGTGACCGTGTATTTCTGCTCGTCGCCTATCTGCGTCGCCTCATGCTCCTCGGCTACAGCGGCAAGGCTCAGGAACGCTAGGATCAGTAGAACCATCCGCGGCCTCCTGCCGCGGCCCATGACCCAAGGCATCTCTTTGACTGTGTCGCTCATGGTTTTTCGTCTTTCAACCTGAACCTGACGGTTTGCAAGGTCCGCCATTCGACAGGCTTGCCGTCGACGAGCTTACGTTCGAACTTCCAGTGACGGATCACCGACAGCACGGCGCGCTCGAAGAACCCGGGCGGCTGTGCATGAACGATCTTCGGCTCCCTGACCGAGCCGTCCTCGGTGACCAGGAACTCCACTTGGACGAAACCCTCAATGCGCCGCGTCCGAGCATGCGGCGGATAGAGAGGCGGCATGCGCACCAGCGGCACGGCTTCGCGGAACCCTCCCATCCCCATGGCCGCCGTCTCTCCGACATAAGGTTTACCGGTGACGTGCATCGGAATCTCTATCTGCGGGACCGGCGCGCTCGGTGCCTTGACGATCGGCTGGCTCATCTTCGGGATCAGCATTTCCGGCGTCTGCTCGGGCTCCCGCGGCTCAGGCGGCTCGACCCGCTCCTCGGCCTCGGGCGGCGGCGCCTCGCGCTTCAGGCGCACGAAATCGACGAGTTGCACGATGCGCAGGGCGGGTCCGGATTGGTACCCGGCCGAGAGCCGCTCCATGACCAGGAAAAGGGTCAGGTTGATTGCGACGGCCCCGGCCAGCAGAAACAGGATGCGCAGGGCCTTGAAGGGTAACTCCGCTAACTCCGCGCCCAACGCCCGGTTCCCGTGATTCTCGATGAGGGTTGCGCTCATTCCTCGTAGGCGGCGATCGCCAGGTTCTCCACGCCCGCGAGGCGCGCCTCGTCCAGAGCCGCCACCAAAAGCTGGGTCTGGGTCTCGGCATCCGCCGCGATGATCACGGAACTGCCGGGGTTCTCGGCGTGCATCCGCTCCACGTTGGCGCGCAGCGCTCGGATATCGACCTTGCGCCGATCGATCCAGATCTCGCCGTGCTTGGTGAGCGAGATGATAATGTTCGCCTTATCCTGCGCGACCGCGCTCCGGGCCATCGGCCGGTTCACGTCCACTCCAGTCTCGCGAATGAAGGACGCGGTCGCGACAAAAAAGAGCACCAGGAAGAACATCACGTCGATAAGCGGGATGACGTTGATTTGAACGCCCTCATAGTCACTGTCCGTATATCTGCGGCGCATGATCACATACTCCTCATCGGTCCGTACAATGTTGGATCGCTGTCTCTCGCGGTTTTGCATGCTCATTCATCGGAGAGAGCGCGCACGGCCCGTTCCTCGGCGCGACGGGCGTTCTGGTCCAGGTTGATCGCGAAGTACAGACCCGAGAGAGCCGTGACCAGGCCGGCCAGCGTGCACAGCAGGGCCTCCGAGATCCCGCCCGCGATCCCGCGCCGGTTGCTCCCGCCGTAGACCGCGATGACCTCGAAGGTCTCGATCATGCCCGTGACGGTCCCGAGGAGCCCGAGCAGAGGCAGCACTTGCACCAGTGTGCGGATGATGGGCAGGGTGCGCCGCGCCGAGGCGCCAATGCCGGCGGCTAGGCTCATACGCACATGGCGCGCGGTGCGCGAGCGCCG
>JBOIDM010000279.1:0-4502 GCA_050740575.1 Gammaproteobacteria bacterium | reverse complement strand
TTGCCTACCCCGGTGGGGCCTATCATCAAGATATTCTTGGGCGTGATCTCGTTCCTCAAATCGCCGCTCACCCGCATGCGCCGCCAGCGATTGCGCAGCGCGATCGCCACGGCCCGCTTGGCGGCCGCTTGGCCTATGATATGTTTATCCAACTCGGCGGCGATCTGCCGCGGGGTTAATTCACTCATGCAGTACCATCAGGCTCAGTCACTCTCCGCGTCCAGTTCCTCGATCGTCAGGTTGGCGTTGGTATAAATGCAGATCTCCGCGGCGATCTGGAGGCCCGCCTCCACGATGGCGCGAGCCTCCAATTCGGTGTGCTGCAAGAGCGCCGTCGCCGCCGCCTTGGCGTAGGGTCCGCCCGATCCGATGGCCATCACATGGCCCTCGGGCTCGATCACATCCCCCGTGCCGGAAATGACGAGCGAGGTCCTCGCATCCGCCACGACCAAGAGCGCCTCCAAGCGCCGCAACGCCCGGTCGGTACGCCAGTCTTTGGCCAGCTCGACCGCCGCACGCGTGAGGTTGCCTTGGTGTTTCTCCAGCTTACCCTCGAAACGCTCGAATAGCGTAAACGCATCCGCGGTTCCGCCCGCGAAACCGGCCAAGATGCGCTCGTTGTACATACGCCGCACCTTGCGCGCATTGCTTTTCATGACCGTATTGGCAAACGATACCTGGCCGTCGCCGCCGATCACGACGCGCTTTCCCCGGCGCACGGAGAGTATGGTGGTACCTTCAAAGCGTGGCCATGCCATGAGCCTTATCCATCAAAGCGGGTTGGTTTGAGAGTGGCGAATTCTACAACACTCGGCGCGAGAACGCGCAGCCCGCGGACTCGGTCTGCTACTTAGCGGCGGCGCGCCCGCGGATGGGCGGCGTCGTAGATCCGCGCCAAGTGCTGAAAATCGAGGTGCGTGTACACCTGCGTCGTGCTGATATTGGAATGGCCCAGGAGCTCCTGCACGGCCCGCAGATCGCCGCTCGACTCCAAGAGGTGACTGGCAAAGGAATGGCGCAACATATGCGGATGCACGCGCCGGTCAATGCCCTGGGATAAGCCCCATCGCAGCACGCGGTACTGCACCGAACGCACGCTGATACGCCCACCGCGACGATTCACGAACACCGCCGCTTGTTCCGGGCCCGCCCATGCCGCCCGCGCCGCCGACCAGGCGCGCAACGCCTCGATCGCGTACCGGCCCACCGGGACGATGCGGTGTTTATCGCCTTTGCCTTTTACCCGCACCTCACGCTCGCAAAGGTCGAGATCCGCCACATTCAATCCGACCAGCTCGGACACCCGGAGGCCCGAGGAGTACAGGAGCTCGAGAGCCGCCCGATCGCGTAGCGCAAGCGGGTCGGCCGCGCCGATGGCGAGGAGACGCCCGGCTTGGTCTACGTCCAAGAGCCTCGGCAGCTTGCGCGGCGCCTTAGGCGCTCGCACCGCCTTGGCCGGATTTTGCGTCAAGCAGCCTTCGTACTCCAGGAACTCGCAATAAGCGCGCAATGCCGACAGGCAGCGCTGCAGGCTCTTGCCGCTGATGCCACCGCGGTGGCGCCAGGCCACGAAATCGCGCACGCACTTCTCGTCGATCGCTTCGGGACCCGTGATCACCTGACGGCGGCAATAGGCCGTAAAGCCACCGAGATCCCGGCGATAGGCGGCCTGGGTATACGGCGAGCGTTGCCGCAGACCCGCGAGAAACGCCGTGACCGTAACCTCCCATCGATCCGCTGTCATGGCCCCCGAATCAATCCGCTATCCAAGGATCGATGATCTGGCTCACCACCTCGGCGAGCTGGGCGAGAAAATCGACCCCCATGCCGGAATCGTAGCGGCGCGGATCGAAGCTGCCAACGCCGAGCACCCCGCTCCACCGCCGGCGCGCGAGCGGCAGCAGAACGGCGGAACCGTTCTCTCCCCGCGCCGCCCCAAACAAGGCGTCTCGTTGCGGAGACTCAAGGTTTCCGCATAAGGGGTGCATTGCGGCGATCAACGCGGCGAACATATCCCGTTCCGCGGCCTCGCGGCCTAGGAACTCCGGCAGCGGCTCGCCGTTGGCGGGCCGCTGTGCCGCGAACACCTTGAGCGTCACGAAGTCGGCCCGAAAATCCTCCAGCAAGGCTTGATAGAGCGTAGCGATCGTTGCCTTGATGTCATCGGTACCCAGAAGCTTGATCGTCAGTTGATGCAAACGCCGCCGCAGATCGTCGTTCTCCGCCGCAATCGTTAACAGCTCACGGTATTTATTCTCGAGCCGCCGGTACTGCTCGCGTAAGGCGGCCACCTGGCGCTCGACCAACGATACGGCATCGCCCGTCAAATGGGGGACGGCGATCTCGGCCAAGACTGCCGGATGCTCGACGAAAAACTGCGGATGCGCTTTCAGGTAAGCAGCGACCACGCCCTCGGCATCAGGGCCCTCGCCGATCGGCAACGGGTCTTCGCCAGTCATAAGCTCACGCGTGCATCGAACACCTTCGTCGCGGGTCCCGTCATCCAGACGCCCTGCCCGGCGCCCTGCCACCGAAGCGTCAACTGCCCGCCGGGTAGCACCACGTTCACCTCGGGATCCAATAAACCGAGCCGTCTCCCCGCGACCACCGCAGCACAGGCCCCAGTGCCGCAGGCCGGCGTTTCACCGGCGCCGCGCTCGAAGACCCGCAGGCGAATATGGCCCGCGTCGATGACCTGCATGAAACCGACATTGGCGCCTTGCGGAAATCTCCAATGCTTACCGATCAGCGGTCCGAGCTCGCCGACCGCGGCCCGGTCGGTGTCCGGGACGCGCAGCACCGCATGCGGATTTCCCATCGAGACCGCGGCCACGCTCACCCGGCCGCCGTTGACCTCAAGTTCATAGGTGTCGGCCTCGCGTTCCGCGAGCACCGGAATCTCCGCGGGCGCCAGGCGGGGCGCCCCCATATCGACCCGGACTTGCCCATCGTCTTGGCAATAAAGATGAACGATCCCGGCGAGCGTTTCCACAACCATAGCGTCTCGATCCACCCAACCCGCACTGCGCAAGTAGCGCGCTACGCACCTCGATCCGTTGCCGCACTGCTCAACCTCGCCGCCGTCCGCGTTAAAGATCCGGCAATTGGCATCGACCCCGGCACGCTTTGACCGCTCGACCAGTAATACCTGATCGCAGCCCACGCCCAAGCGTCGATCGGCGATCCGCATGATCTGTTCCGGTGACAATGAGACGCCCGAGGATAGGCCATCGACCAAGACGAAATCGTTGCCCAGCCCGTGCATTTTCGTCACATTGATTTCCATAGGCGCTAAGGGTACAAGCAGCCGTCGCAGTTGGAAAGCGCGCGCTACGCGCGGGGAAAGCTGCGTTTCGGGCGTCATTGCGCCGGAAACGCTCCAATTTCGGCTTCCGCCTGGCTTGCCATACGTAGTATAAAATACCCGGAGTGTCCAGAACTCATAGACAGATACTCATGGATAGTCCTTTGAACGTGATTGAAGTCGATCAAGCTAATTTTGACGCCCAGGTGCGGCAACGCTCCCGGGTCATTCCCGTGCTCGTGGACTTTTGGGCGCCATGGTGCGCGCCGTGCCGCGTCCTTTCCCCGATCCTGGTGAAGCTCGCAGAAGAGTATCAGGGCCGGATCGTGGTCGCGACGGTGGATACGGATAAAAATCAGCGCCTCGCACTGGAGCACCGTATACAAAGCATCCCCGCGGTCAAGCTCTACAAAAACGGGGAAGTCATCGACGAATTCTTGGGCGTGCAGCCGGAAAGTGTGATCCGTGCCCTCTTGGACCGTCATGGTGAGCGCCAATCCGATCGCCAGCGCGCGGCCGCCGCGGCGGCCCTCGCGCGCGGCGACGCCGATGCCGCCGAGCGGTTGCTGCGGCAGGCGCTTGCGAGTGACCCCGACAACCAACGCCTGCATCCGGATCTAGCCGCCGTGCTCATCCAACGGGGCCGTTTTGAAGAAGCTCACGAAATCATCGCCGATCTCCCCGCCCAGCGCCAATTGGATGAGGACATCAGCAAACTGAGGGTCCGCATCGATTTCGCACGCGTGGTCCACGCGGCGCCCGAGGAAGCGATGCTGCGGCAGCGTATCGATGCCGATCCCGGCGATTGCGAGGCGCGCTATCAGCTCAGCGCCCGTTTAATCATGGGAGACCGGTTCGAGCCCGCCCTGGAGCAGTTGATGGAGATCATCCGTCGGGACCGCAAGTATCGCGACGATAGTGCGCGCAAAGCCATCGTGGCCGTGTTTAACCTCCTCGCGGCCCAGGATCCCTTGGTCAGGCGCTATCGCGCGTTGATGTCCTCGGCGCTGTACTAATATCATGTCCCGCTAGTGTAGTGCTTCGTTGTTATTGGAACTTAAGCGGCGATTGGCGCGAATGACCTTTTGCAGAATGTCGTTGGCCTTGGCGGTCCAGACGAAGGGCTTGGGGTCATGGTTATGCACGGCGATATATTCCTTGATGGTGCTGATAAGTTCGGGGAGGCTGCGGAATACAC
>JBOIDM010000278.1:0-2224 GCA_050740575.1 Gammaproteobacteria bacterium | reverse complement strand
CCGATAGCCTACGCAGGCTTCGCTCTATGCACACGCCGATAAGACGGTGCCGCTAGCGGCGTTGCGCGAAGGGAAGGGGACGGGGTTGCGGCCGCTTTTGAGGCCGCTTCTAAAAGTGTACGAGGGTATGCACGCGGTAGTCGGCCAACTGCGCGCGGCCGCCGAGCGCATCGAGCTCGACGACGAAGGCGCAGCCCGCGACCTCGGCGCCCAGCTTCTCGATGAGCAGACAGCTCGCCGCCGCCGTGCCGCCGGTGGCGATGAGATCGTCGATGAGCAACACCCGGTCGTTCGCGGTGAGGGCGTCTACGTGCACTTCGAGCCCGGCCGATCCGTACTCGAGGTCGTAATCGGTTCGCGCCACGTTATAAGGTAGCTTGCCGGGTTTGCGCAGAGGGACAAACCCTACGCCGAGCTCCCAGGCGACCAGGCTGCCGAAGATAAAGCCGCGTGCTTCCATTCCGACCACCGCCGTGAGGCGTTCGCCGAGGAAGGGGTGGAGGAGTTGGTGGACCGTGAGCCGCAGCGTCGCAGGGTCCTTGACCAGCGGGGTGATGTCTTTGAATTGGATCCCGGGTTTGGGAAAATCCGGGATATTGCGGATCTTGGCTTTGAGTCTATCCATGGCCGGAAGGATTATACGCCATCATAATGATATTGTTTTTCGGCCAGACGAAGCTCTCTGCCATGCACCGGTGGGATGTTAGCCCGAAAGAAGCCGTCGCCATCCAGCGGCAGTTGTGTGCAGAGGTTGTGCGCCACGATTGCCTGGGCCCGGTACAACGGGTTGCCGGGATCGATGTGGGTCTCAAGGAGCGCGGGGCCGTGGCGCGTGCGGCGGTCGTGGTCCTACGCTACCCGGATCTCACGCTGGTCGAGCATGCCGTCAGCGAGCGGCCGACCGAGTTTCCCTATGTGCCGGGTCTGCTCTCGTTTCGCGAAGTACCGGTGGTGCTGGAGGCGCTCGCCCGGCTCGCCCGAGCACCCGATCTGCTGATCTGTGATGCTCAGGGCTATGCCCATCCGCGCCGTTTCGGTCTAGCCTCGCATCTGGGTATCCTCACCGATACGCCTTCGATTGGAGTTGCCAAGACGCGGCTAATCGGCGAGCATGCGCCAGTGCCGCCTCAGAGGGGGGCATGGACGGCGTTGCACGATCGGGACGAGATCATCGGCGCTGCGCTCCGCACACGAACGGGAGTGAAACCGCTCTATGTCTCCGTGGGCCATCGGGTGTGCCTCGAAACAGCGCTTCGGTTCGTGATGTCATGCGTTACAAAATACCGCTTACCCGAGACGACGCGTTGGGCCCACCGGATCGCCTCAGGCCCGTGACTCGAACTCTTCCTCGGCGCGTGTATCCACCGGGTCGAGCGGCGCTGTTCGCGCTAGGCATTATTCTCATCGCGACCCGTGGAGCTGACGCCGGGGAGGCGGATGAGTACGCCGCGGCTAGGTTGCGGATGGTCGATACGATCGAGCAAGAGTTCCGCTGGACCGCCAGCATGGTGGGGCCACTCGACCCCGCCGTGGCCGAGATCATGCGCCAGGTACCGCGGCATCGCTTCGTGCCCGATGACTATCAGGGGCATGCCTACCTCAACCAGCCCCTCCCGATCGGCTACGGACAGACGATCTCGCAACCGTACATCGTCGCCTTGATGACCGATCTCCTCGACGCGGGATCCGCCGCTGTGGTGCTGGAGATCGGAACAGGATCTGGCTATCAGGCCGCGGTGCTGGCGGAGTTGGTCAAGGAGGTTTACACGATCGAGATCATCGAGCCCCTGGGGAAGCTGGCCCGCGAGCGTTTGCGGCGCTTGGGCAAGCAGAACGTGCACGCGCGTATCGGCGATGGTTACTTCGGGTGGCAGGAACACGCCCCCTTTGACGGGATCCTCGTCACCGCCGCCGGAGATCATATACCTCCGCCGCTGGTCGCACAGCTCAAGCCCGGCGGCAAGCTGGTCATGCCGGTCGGCGGCTTTTTGACCCAGTACTTGGTGTTGGTGGAGAAGGCGGTCGACGGCAGCGTGACCACGCGCCAGCTACTCCCAGTGCAGTTCGTCCCTTTGACCGGGGGTCACTAACGGGCCGTGGGGATGGGTGGGAACCAACCTTCGCGCGGGTTCCTGTTTACCGTGTTCCTGATCTCCGCAACATCCTTAGCTTACCAGGTTCTATCGATACGCCTCCTCTCCATCGTCTCCTGGCATCATCTCGC
>JBOIDM010000277.1:0-18339 GCA_050740575.1 Gammaproteobacteria bacterium | reverse complement strand
TCGGCGGGCAGTTCGTACCGCGTTCAGTCAACCTGGAACTCGGGAAGAGCTATACGTTCAAGGTGGTGATGCAAGCGCGCCGTCCCGGCCGTTGGCACGTCCATACGATGATGAACGTGGAGGCCGCAGGCCCGATCATCGGTCCCGGCAAGTGGGTGCAGATCGAAGGTTCCATGGGGGACTATAAGCACGTTGTCACCACGCTCACCGGCAATACCGAAGACATAGAGAAGGTGGGGACGGCAGGCATCTGGGGATGGAGCTTCTTCTGGATATTCTTCGGCTTCGCGTGGGTCGGCTACTGGGCGGCCAAACCCATATTTGTTCCGCGCTACATGGCAAGGAAGGCCGGGGATGAGAGCATCGTATCCCCCACGGACGTAAAGGTAGGTCTGGCGTTCATGGTGGCCACAATCGTGATCACCTGGTTCGGTTACAACTCGGGCAATAGCGCCTACCCGATCACGATTCCGCTGCAGGCGGGCGTCATCGGTGTGATGGAGCCGATCCCGGAGGGTCCCGCTACGGTGGAGGCCACGGTGGAGCAGGCGACTTACCGTGTTCCTGGACGTTCGGTGGTCCTGAAGGTGCGGATCAACAACCGTGGTACGAACCCGATTCAGGTAGCGGAGTTCGAGACGGCCGGCATTCGTTTCCTGAACGGATCGGTGTATAAGGATCAGACCAACTATCCGCCGCAGTTGCTCGCACCGGAAGGTTTGTCGGTCGACGACAACACCCCGGTAGCACCGGGACAGTCTAAGGTCGTGACCATAACCGGCACGGATGCAGCTTGGGAAAACGAGCGTATCGCCGACGTGATCTATGATCCAGACAGCCGCTTCGGTGGCCTGCTGTTCTTCGTAGATTCGAGCGGCTTCCGTTCAATGGTTCCAGTTGGGGGACCGTTGCTCCCGAGGTTCACCTAATCGTCAGTTAATCTGACAGCGGGGCCCCGAAAATAATGATAAGGGGCGAGTTCACCCGTAAATCGATGTGCCCCGCCCCCAGCAATGGGGGCGGTTTTTTTTGGGGGAGAATGAACGCAAAGTAGTCCATACGCTAAAGAGTTAGGCAGAGGATAGGAGGTAAAAATGTTAAATAGGATCATGATCGGTGCGTTACTTGCGCTTGGATCCCTTACCGCGAACCCGGTTTTCGCACATGGAGGCACCGCGATAGAATTCGATACTTGTGTTGTCAGTTTGGGTAAGTACACAATGCACTTTACCGCCTACCAGCAAGCGACGGGAGGCGAAGAGCATTGCTGGGATCTACCGTCGCCTGGGAAAACGATTCTGGTATTCGACTTAGTGGAAACGGAGATGCGCTCAAAGCCCGCTGAGCTAAGAATCGTCGAGATGGGTGAAAGCGGGGATATCGGTGGCGTGGTCAAGACCATCGCGCATTTACCTACCAAAGTATTCCCGCAGGGCACGATTGATCTTGAGGCGAGTTTCGACGCCGACAAGAAATATATGGCCGTTCTAACCATGAGCGACGCGCGTCCCTTGGTGCTTAAGGCGCCGATCCAGGTAGTGCCGAAGAGTGGTGGAGCGAATGCGATCTATATCGGGCTCGGGATCGCGGTGATTGGCGGGGTGGTCTTCTTCGGATTACGGCAGAGGCACCGGCAGGCGGAGGCCGTATAAAGAACCGGCCGGATTCTGTGACAGGAAGCTGTGGACCTTAAGGCGTGGGAAGACGCGATCCATGCGGGACGGATTAGGTATGTTCGTCGTGATCCTGGTTGACTTCGATTGTGACGTGGGAGAGCCCGCCAAACCCGGATAACAAACTGCGATAATAAGCGGCGGGCTTAGCCTTCGGGCTTACAATCGATACCATGGCCGCCAACTGGCGGGGGGCGATGTTCCAGACGTGCAGGTCTGTGATGCGGGCGCTGTGGTCGGATTCGATAGCGCGGCGGATGGCCGCGACCATTTCCTGATCGGGCGCGATGTCCAGTAGAATGGTGCATGTCTCTCGCAGTAAATGAACTCCCCAGCGTGTGATCAGTGCGGCGGCTGTGATCCCCATCAAGGGGTCCATCCAGATCCACCCGAATAGCTTGGCGCTCAGCAGTGCGGCGATCGCGAGCACTGATGTGAGTGCATCGGCGAGCACATGTAAATAAGCGGCCCGAAGATTATGGTCGTGACTCGGAGGATCGCTAAGAAGATGGGCGCACACCAGATTGACCCCTAAGCCGAGCGCCGCTACGAGGATTGCTTCGGCGTATCGAATCGGCGTTGGTTCGATTAACCTCAAGATGCATTCCGTAGCAAGCACGGATGTAACAACCAAGAGTGCGACAGCGCTCGCAAAACCCGCGAGCACACCGATTCTAGCCGTACCGAACGTGTAGCGCGGGTCAGCGGCATGGCCGCGCGCGAATCGGTATGCAAACGCGGTAATTCCAAGAGCGGCCGCGTGCGTCGCCATGTGCCAGCCGTCGGCAAGCAAGGACATGGAGCCGTAGGCCATGCCAGCGACGACCTCGACGAGAGTCATCGCCGCGGTTAGAGTTAGAACCCGCCGCGATGCACGCTCGCCGCGGGCGTTTTCGGTGCTGTCATGAGGCGGATGCTTGCACTGGGTTTGCATTTAGATTGAATGCTTGGCCGTTAAAGAATAAGGCGGCTAAAGGTCGCCGAATCTGGAAGGGCTACGGACGAAGCTCAAGGATCAAGCGTTTAATCGCATCGATGACCAGGTCGGGCTGTTCCAAAGGAATATTATGACCGCTGTGTTCCGCAACGATGAAGCGATGGTGTTTGAAGCGGGATGCAAGTTCCTTTTGCAGAGAAAGCCATTGATCTTCCAATTGATCGCTTAGCGCCCCGCCGCCTGCTAACACCCGCTGGCCGTGGGCTATGACCACGACGGGTAGCTTGTCGTGGTTGGAAAACGAGCGTAGCTCCCGACTGCTTTCCGCGAACCCGGCGATCTCACCGAATATCCCTTGCATTGAAGCCGAGCGGGGGCCGAGGAGTCTCGCGAAGGGCTTCAGGTCAATGGCCGACAAGGAACCGAGGATCTCGGACTCCCAGAGATATTGGAGCGAACCGTGGGGATCCAAGCGGCGCATCGCTTCCGTTTGAAAGAACCTATCCGCTTGCTCCTCATGAGGCGAATCGACGAGCACTAGCCCGGCCGTTTCATCCGGATACAGTTCCGCGAACGCCCGCATGTTGTACCCGCCGAACGAATGGCCGGCCAATAGGTAAGGCGGGGGCAGTTCCGCGCGATCCACCAAGGTGCGCAGCTCGGATGCGATCCGGCTGCTCGTGCGAGGCTCGGGTCCGGGATCGCTCTGGCCATATCCCGCCCGGTCGTAACTGCACACCCGCGTCGTCGAGGCGAGTCCGCGTTGAACGTGCCGCCAGTCTCGTGACGAGCTGCCGATCCCGTGGTCCAGGATGACCGTGGGCCGGCCCTTCCCCAGGCAGGCAACACTAAGGTAAAAGCCGCCGATATCAATGCGTCGGGCCACCGCTTCGGCGCCGTCAGGGGGCGCTTCCGAAGCTGCGTCAAGCGGCCGGACCGCCAAGAAGGCGAGAAACAGAAATGGAATTGAAAGGTGCTTTGAGGTCACAGTCCTGAGCCGCGGAGTGCAATCCCTTGCGCTAGGGCCGTCGGGAATAAGTTTCAAATGGCGAGACGACAGACATTTGTTATGATCCTCTTTCGCGAAAGTTCCGCGGTGCCCCCTCGGCGACGTCAAGCATATCGAAGCCAGTGTGTACAACGGGGATACTTCGTAGGACAGAGCCGGCTAAAAACCTCAACATTCAGGAGCGCACCCCATGGAATTTCTATCTGAATACGGGCTCTTCTCTGCCAAGCTGATCACGATCCTCGTATTTCTGAGCGGCGTGTTTATTGTCGTTGTGTTCATGATTCAACGCAGCCGAGCGAGTCACGAGGAACGCTTGGAGGTCAAGTATCTCAATGACCGGTACGAATCCATGGCGTTGACATTAAAGTCAGCCATACTACCACGGCGCGCATTTAAACAGGCGCTCAAGGAATTCAAGTCCAAAAAGAAGCAGGGGGAGAAACTTACTCCACACGTTTTCAAGAAGCGCGTGTTCGTGTTGCGCTTTCACGGCGATCCTCGCGCCCTTGCGGTGTCAGCCCTGCGCGAGGAAATCACGGCGGTGCTCATGTTGGCGACGGAACGCGACGAAGTCGTGGTGCTGTTGGAAAGCCCCGGAGGTTTGGTGCATAGCTACGGGCTTGCGGCGTCTCAGCTTCAGCGAATCAAAGATCGGGGGGTCCCGCTAACGGTGTGCGTCGACAAGGTTGCGGCCAGTGGCGGTTATATGATGGCTTGCGTGGCCGATCAGATCATCGCGGCGCCATTCGCGGTAGTCGGCTCCATCGGTGTTGTCGGCCAACTTCCGAATTTCAACCGCGTGCTTAAGAACCACGATATCGATTTTGAGCTCATCACGGCGGGAGAGTATAAACGCACCTTGACCTTGTTCGGTGAAAACACCGATAAAGGCCGCGCCAAGTTCCGGGAGGATATCGAGGAGACCCATGCCTTGTTTAAGGCCTTCGTCCGCGACCATCGCGGCGCGGTGGATATCGACAAGGTTTCCACGGGCGAACATTGGTATGGGATCCAGGCGCTGACGTTAAAGCTCGTGGACGCCATACGCACCAGCGACGACTATCTGAAGGAAGCAGCCAACAAGGCGGATCTGTACGAGCTTACCTATCTACGCAAGAAGGGTTTGCGCGACCGGTTGTTGACTCCGGCCACTCGGGGTTTAGCGGAATGGCGGGATCACCGATTCCTTGTTTAGTAGGCGTGATACCTTTCAGCGCAGGAATCCCGGCGTGCGCTCCAGGTAAATGCGGTAGGCGTGACCGAAGGTTTTGAGGGCAGTTTGCTCTTCTATTCGCGCTAAGCTCACGTAACTGTAAATAAGTACTGGGAACAGCAACAGCGTGATCAGGGTCGGACCCTGAATCAGGTATCCCAGCAGGATCGAGAACAGCGCGAGGTACTGAGGATGCCGGACCCAGCGATAGGGCCCGGTCGTGGCCGGGGCGCCGCTTTCCAGCGATGCCCTGAGCACCGTGCAGGCATAGAATAGCGCAATAAGCCCGCCAAAAATAAAAACCCCCGCGATCAGATGGAAGAAATCGAAGGCGTCGTAGCGCGTTCCTACGTTGAACAGGATCCGCCACAAGTCTCCCGCTTGATGCGAGAGCATGTCGGTTTCTGGATGTTGAACCAGCTTGTCTAGGAAGAGTTGGAGCGTCAGCGGGTAGCCATAAAGCTCAACGAACTCGTCGGTCAGGAACGCGCATAACACGGCGAAGCGCCAAATCTCTTGGTAAACCCGAGGCCGAATGAAGTAATAGATGGCAAGCGTCCAAGCGAGCGTGTTTAAGATCACCGCAGGCCAATGACCGTAGGCCATTTCGGCGCCGAAACTCAATTCACCCACTGTGGTTTCCTGGTTTTCGGTTGCATTGGTGCCGGCTAGCGTTACCCGGCCAGCGTCTCGAGTAAGCTCTGTTGCGCGGCCCGCGGCTTGTACGCGCCCGGTGCGCAACGCTTGTAGGTCCCGTCGTTCTGAAGTACCCATGCCTGGCTATTGTCCGCGAGATAAGTCGTCAAGCTCTCTTGGATCACGCGCTGTTTGAGCCGTTTGTCGTCGATGGGGAAACAGGTTTCGATGCGCCTATAGAAATTACGCGCCATCCAATCGGCGCTCGAGAGGTAAACCTGTTCCTCACCGTCATTGAGGAAAAAAAACACCCGGCTGTGTTCCAGGAAGCGGCCGACGATGGAGCGGACTTGGATATTTTCCGAGACCCCCTTGATTCCTGGCCGCAGGCCGCAGATGCCGCGCACGATGAGATCGATCTTAACTCCGGATTGAGAAGCGTGATAAAGCGCGCGGATGCACTGCTCGTCGCACAGGGCATTCATCTTCGCGATGATACGGGCCGGCCGGCCTTCGCGCGCGTTCCGCGCCTCGCGCTCGATGCACTCGATCATGGTCTTGTGCAGGGTGAAGGGTGATTGCAGCAAGCGCTTGAGCTTGCCCGGGCGGCCGAGCGCGGTCAATTGGTGAAAAATCTTGTGCACATCCTCGGCGATCTCGGCATCACAGGTTAGCAAACCGTAGTCGGTGTAAAGACGCGCCGTGCGCGCATGGTAGTTACCGGTCCCCAGGTGCACGTAGCGCCGTAACTGTCGGCCTTCCCGGCGTACGACCAGCATCATCTTCGCATGCGTCTTGTGTCCGACGACGCCATAGACGACGTGTGCCCCAGCCTCTTGCAGATCGTTCGCAAGCTCGATGTTGGCCGCTTCATCGAAACGTGCCCGGAGTTCGATGACGACCGTGACCTCCTTGCCGACCCGCGCCGCATCGACCAGGGCCTTCACGATAGCGGAGTCCGCGCCAGTGCGGTACAGGGTCTGTTTGATGGTTAGCACGCTGGCATCGCTGGCCGCGGCACGGACGAAATCGAGCACGGGCGCGAACGACTCGAACGGATGGTGGAGCAGCACGTCGCCCCTGCGAATCACATCGAATATATCCGTATTGCGAGTGAGTCGCGTCGGTTGACTCGACGCAAACCCAGGGTACTTCAACTCGGGCCGATCGACCAGCTCGTCGATGGCGAGCAGGCGTGTGAGGTTAACCGGCCCGTTGCATTGGTAAACATCATCCGGTCCCAGATCGAATTGATCGGTGAGGAAATGAATCATGTCGGCGGGACAATCGTCGGCTGCTTCCAGGCGCACGGCGTCGGAGAATCGCCGTGAAGGAAGCTCGCCTTCGAGCGCCCGCAGCAAGTCGTCCACCTCTTCGTCGTCCACCAGGAGATCGCTATTGCGGGTCACGCGGAATTGATAACATCCCGTGGCGCGCATCCCTGGAAACAGATCGCCCACGTGGGCGTGAATGATGGACGACAGAAAAATGAAATCGTACGGTCCCTCCGAGTGGCTTTCCGGAATTGCGACCAGGCGCGGCAACGAGCGCGGGGCCTGCACGATGGCGATTCCGCTGTTGCGGCCGAACGCGTCCTTGCCTTCGAGGGAGACGATAAAATTGAGGCTTTTATTGAGGATGAGCGGAAACGGATGGGCCGGATCGAGACCGATTGGACTCAATACGGGGAGCAATTCTCGATTGAAGAAGCGTTTGACCCAGCCTTCCTGGCGGGCGCTCCAATCGGAGCGTTTCAGAAAGCGGATGCCGGCGGCGGCCAGGCGCGGGAACAAAAAATCGTTCAGAACCGCATACTGATCCTTGATGAGCGCGCGGGTGATCTCGGCGATGCGTTTGAGTTGTTCCTGGGGGCTTAGATTATCCGGCCCGGTCTGGGCCGCGCCGTAGGCCACTTGTTGTTTGAGACCAGCGACGCGGATCTCGAAAAACTCGTCGAGATTGCTGCTGACGATGCACAGGAATTTTAACCGCTCCAGGATCGGTATGTTTTCATCGCGAGCCTGGTCGAGAACACGGCGGTTAAACTCGATGAAGCTCAGCTCGCGGTTGATGTAGAAATCCGGTTGCCTGACGTCGATGGCCGTGGCCGGGGCGACACTTGGAGCGTCTTCTTGAATAAGCATAGGGTTACTGCTCGGGATCTTGGATTGCCGGGGCCAGGCGTTAGGGTGTCGACTCAATATTGTAATCCGCTTACATTTCCGCCCCAATGGGCTGATGTTAACCTAGGCGAGTGCGCCCTCAAAATTCGAGCTAAGAACCCCCCACGCTGGCCGGGCGGGCCTAGGTGGCGTGAGGCCGGTTTCAGTCGCGCGGCGGTGTATTGGCAGGGTACCGACGGAATCGGCGAGCCCGATGCCGGCTGGATCGCCTACCTCGTGGCGGAGAAATGAATCCAGCCTGCGAGGTGAATGACCGGCCGGTTCTTGGACATCCCCTGCAAGGCTTACCCCAGACCCGGCATCATCCTGTAACCAAACGGTAATAGAAGCCTCCCATACTAAGATTTCGTATTGAGACTATGGAGCCAAGCTTATGAAACTGCGTCAAGTCACCGTCGGCGTAGCCTTAATGGCGGTTGTTACCGCCGGACCGATCGCGCGCGCCGTCGATACGGTCGATCCCAATCTCAAGGACTATGCAAAGGCTAGCGGCGTGTCCGGCAACCTGTCGAGTGTTGGGTCGGATACCCTGAATAACCTCATGACGCTCTGGGCGGAGGAGTTCAAGCGCTTCTACCCGAATGTCAACATTCAGATCCAAGGCATGGGTTCTTCGACCGCGCCGCCCGCGTTGACCGAAGGAACCTCGAACCTCGGACCGATGAGCCGGGCGATGAAAGACGTTGAGATCGAGGCCTTCGAGCAAAAGTACGGCTATAAACCCACGGGGGTGGCGGTCGCGATCGATGCCCTCGCCGTGTATGTGCATAAGGACAACCCCATCCAGGGTCTTTCGATACCGCAGGTCGACGCCGTTTTCTCGGCGACGCGTAAATGCGGTCACGGCGAGGATGTGGTGAATTGGGGCCAGCTCGGATTGACGGGCGAATGGGCTTCCCGGCCCTTGCAACTCTACGGACGCAATTCGGTGTCCGGGACCTACGGATACTTCAAGGAAAACGCGCTCTGCCAGGGCGACTTCAAGGACACCGTCAACGAGCAACCCGGATCCGCCTCGGTGGTCCAAGGTGTTACCAAGTCGCTGAACGGCATCGGCTACTCGGGCATCGGCTACAAGACTTCG
This sequence comes from Gammaproteobacteria bacterium, assembly GCA_050740575.1. GTDB lineage: Bacteria > Pseudomonadota > Gammaproteobacteria > JACCXJ01 > JACCXJ01 > USCg-Taylor. The sequence goes on along the minus strand of JBOIDM010000277.1, from coordinate 9,601 downwards.
GGTGTGAAGGCGGTGCCCTTGGCCAAGACGGAGGGCGGCGAGTTCGTGCCGGCCACTTCGGAAGACGCCGTGAGCGGCAAGTATCCGCTTTCACGTTTCCTGTTCGTGTACGTGAACAAGCATCCCAATAAACCGCTGCCGCCGTTGGAGGGTGAATTCTTCAAGATGGTGCTGGCCAAAATTGGTCAGAACGTCGTGATCAAGGACGGTTACATTCCGCTGCCGGCCGCGATCGCCGAGAAGCAACTGGCCTTGGTGGCCGGATCGGCGCAAGCTAGTGCAAAGTAGAGTATTCAGCTGACCTTTCAGCCGGATAATCTTGGCCTCGCCCCGCGAGGCCGTTTTTTTGTTCCAGTCTAGATGGCGTAAACTAAGCCTCATCGATAACCCTTAAGATTCCCTGTGTGAATGAGACCAGCCTGAATAGCCTTGAAGGGATAAGCGATGCGCGCGCGGCATCGCGGCGGCAACATTGGCGGTTCGTCAAGGACCGTTGGCTGCGGCGCGTGATGGCGTTCGGTGGGATCTCCGTCATCGTCGCGGTCCTGTTGATCTTTGTTTACCTGCTTTCCGTCGTGTTGCCAATGTTCCGTCCGGCCACGCTTGAAGCGCGGGCCGAGTACGCCGTTCCAGGAGGTGCCGATGCCGAGACCTTGTATCTTGGGACCGAGGAATACGCGGAAATTGGGCTGCGCCTTACAGCGCGCGGTGAAGTGATCTTCTTCGCGACCGGTGACGGCCGCGTGCTGGACACAAAGCGGCTCCCCATTCCCGCGGGCGTTAAGATCACCGCCGTCGCGGCCGGCGAGCGGAGTCAAGGTGCTGTGGCCGTGGGCCTTTCGGATGGCCGCGCTCTGCTGTTCCAAGCTCAATACAAAATTACCTACCCCGGCGATAAGCGGCGCATCACCCCGAGTGTACACTATCCGCTCGGCCCATCCCCGCTCAGCATCGCCGAGGACGGCCAAGCCCTCACCCTACTTACCGTGCAGTCGCGCGAGGATCAGACAACCTTGGCCGCGATGACCGAGGGAGACCAAACGATCGTCGTGAAATTCAAGACCTCGCATTCCTTGCTTGGCGATACGACGGCTGTCGAGCGAGAGGCAACGGTCATTCCCGCCATCGAAGGCGGCGTGACGCACCTCGCGTTGAGTCTCAAACAACGTGATCTGGTGTTGGCGAGCGCGGAGGGATTCCTGCTCTACTATGACATTACGAACACCCCGCACCTGATCGATCGGGTAAACGCGGTCGCCAATGGTGCGCGCATCACGGCGTTGGAGTATTCAAGCGGTGGGATCTCGGTGTTAACCGGCGATTCGCGCGGGCGCATCACTCAATGGTTTCCCCTACGGGCTCAAGACAACCGTTATTCACTCGCCCGCGTGCGGGAATTTCAGGATCAGACACACCCCATCACCACCATCGCCCCTGAGTACTATAGAAAGGGGTTCGCCGCGGCGGATGAAAGCGGAAGCATCGGTCTTTACCACGCGACCGCACACCGGACGCTGTTGGTGACCGATCCCTCCGGCCAAGCGCTGAGCCATGTGGCGATGTCACCACGGGCCGACGCTCTGATGGCGCTCGACCGCGCGCAGGGGTTGCGCGTATACACTGTTCACAACGAGCACCCGGAGGTATCGTGGCGCTCATTGTGGGGTAAGGTGTGGTATGAAAGCCGGCAGCAACCGGAGTTTATATGGCAGTCCTCTTCGGCGGCCGGCGACTTCGAGCCTAAATTCAGCCTAACGCCGCTGGCCTACGGGACTCTCAAGGCGTCGTTCTACGCGCTATTGCTAGCGATCCCCATCGCGGTCATGGGCGCGGTGTATACGGGCTACTTCATGTCCCCCGCGATGCGCGAAATCGTCAAACCGACCGTTGAAATCATGGGTGCGCTCCCCACCGTGGTTCTGGGCTTTCTCGCGGGCCTGTGGCTGGCGCCACTGGTGGAGCAGAATCTTCCAGGTATCTTTGCTGCGCTCCTCATGGCGCCGCTTTCGATGATCGCAGCCGCATGGCTGTGGACACGCCTCCCCGCGCGTTTCCGCCAAGCGATTCCAGGCGGTTGGGAAGCAGCCACGCTCATGCCGGTTATCGCCTTGTCGATCATGCTGTCGATGGGACTGAGCGAACCCTTGGAAGCGTTCCTGTTCGATGGCAATATGCGCGGTTGGCTGGACCGCGAGCTGGGTCTGGCCTTCGACCAGCGCAATTCGCTTGTGGTCGGAATTGCCATGGGGGTGGCCGTGATCCCGCCGATTTTCTCCATCAGCGAAGATGCTATCTTTAGCGTTCCGCGGCACCTCACGCTCGGATCGCTCGCCCTCGGTGCGACACCCTGGCAGACCTTGGCGCGGGTGGTGTTGCTCACGGCCAGTCCGGGGATTTTTTCCGCCGTGATGATCGGGATGGGACGGGTGGTCGGCGAGACTATGATCGTGCTCATGGCGACCGGGAACACGCCGGTCATGGATTTCAATCTCTTCACGGGCTTCCGGGCCTTATCGGCCAATATCGCGGTCGAGATGCCGGAATCCGAGGTGAACAGCACGCACTACCGGGTGTTGTTCTTGGCCGCGCTGGTACTCTTTACGATCACGTTTATCTCTAACACGATTGCGGAGCTGGTCCGCCAACGGCTCCGATCGAAGTACAGCACTCTATAAACCTACCACGCGGATATGCCAGGCATGAAATCCCTACGCGACTGGTTCGATAGCGGTAGCCCCTGGGTTTGGTTGTCGGCGGGGGCGGTGAGCTTGTGCTTGATCATGGTGCTCGGCGTCCTGTTACTCATCGCCGTCAACGGCCTTATCCATTTTTGGCCTGCTAGGATTGCTGAAGTCGATTACCGCGACGCGGACGGCACTCACCAGACCCTGATCGGCGAAATGGTCGATCGGGAACTAAAAACCGACGCAGAGCTGGCGTCCGGGGGCGAGCCGCAGGTGCTGATGAAACTTGGAAACCGGGACATCTACGGGCTTGACTTTCGGTGGGTGGCCGAGCGCCGGATGGTCCACATCGATTACCCGCCGGAGATCATTGCAGTCGAACGCGCGGAATGGGGCAATCTCTACGGCTACTTGGCGGGCTTGGAGGAGGGCGGACAGCGCGTGGTGTCCGCAGGCGATCCGATCGCCGAGCTGCGCGCACGGCTCGGCCGCAGGCATGAACTTAAGGCACGGATCGGCCATATCGAGAAGGATCTGATCGGCGGAGTCAATTTTGAAATGGAGAAGCTGCGCTTGCGCGAGCGCCGCCTCGATCTCGACGGTGTTAAGGACCCGGCGCCTTTCGCGGCCATTCGTGATTCTCAAAAAGCCTTGGAGGCCGAATACGAGCGCTTGAACGGCGATCTGGCGAAGCTTAATGAGGAGATCCGCCGCGACGGTATCGTCGTGCGCGTCGCTGGCGGACAAGAGGTGAAGCTGCCCATAGCCAAGGTCATACGGGTGTACCAGCCCAATCGCATGAGCGTTGCCGAGAAGCTGGCTCTTTATATTGAGAAAATCGGCGAGTTCGTGTGGGACGATCCGCGCGAAGCGAACACCGAAGGCGGTATCTTCCCGGCGATCTTCGGCACCGTATTGATGGTCTTGATCATGGCCATCGTGGTGACCCCGTTTGGGGTGGTGGCGGCGGTCTATCTTCGGGAGTACGCCAAACAGGGACTATTCACGCGCATCATCCGCATTGCGGTGAATAATCTCGCGGGCGTGCCATCCATCGTCTATGGCGTGTTCGGTCTGGGATTCTTCGTTTATTTCGTAGGCGGAAGCATCGATCGTTGGTTTTTCCCCGAAGCGCTTCCGGCCCCGACTTTCGGTACGGGCGGCTTGCTGTGGTGCTCGGTGACGCTGGCGCTGCTCACCGTCCCGGTGGTCATCGTCGCGACCGAGGAAGGTTTAGCGCGGATCCCGAGCGCCTTCCGCGAAGGAAGTTATGCCCTGGGGGCGACCAAGGCGGAGACGCTCTGGCGTATCGTGTTGCCGATGGCGAGTCCGGCAATCATGACCGGATTGATCTTATCCGTAGCGCGGGCGGCGGGCGAGGTGGCCCCACTCATGATGGTGGGAGTGGTGAAGTTAGCCCCTTCGCTCGGCTTCGATGGAAACTTCCCCTATCTGCACCTCGACCGCAAGATCATGCACCTCGGATTTCATATTTACGATGTCGGCTTTCAAAGCCCCAATGTCGAGGCGGCGCGGCCGCTCGTTTATGCCACGGCACTATTGCTGGTACTTGTCATCGTGGCGCTGAATCTCACGGCGATCCGGATCCGGAATCGGTTGCGGGAACAGTACCGTGCAGCAGAATATTGAGGTGCAGACTATGGATACATCCAGTGAGCGCCGCGCCGCGCCTTCACCGCTGACTCATGGGTTCGACCCGAAGTTGTTGCAGCGCACGGAGCCCGAGGAGACACCCGAGACGGATGTCAAGGAATGCTTGGGCGTCCATGGGCTCAATCTCTACTATGGGAAACAACGTGCGCTGAACGCGATTACGATGTCAATCCCCGAACGCCAGGTGACGGCTTTTATCGGCCCGAGCGGCTGCGGGAAATCGACCCTGCTGCGCTGTTTCAACCGCATGAATGATCTTTATGACAGCGTGCGCATCGAAGGGGCGATCCATTTGCAAAACAAGAACATCTACGATCCTGACATCAACGTGGCGGATCTCAGGCGTCGCATCGGCATGGTGTTTCAAAAACCCAACCCCTTCCCGAAGACCGTCTATGAAAACGTCGCCTATGGCCTGCGGCTTCGAGGCATCAACAAGAGGCGGACCCTCGATCAAGCGGTGGAACGTTCGCTCAGGGCGGCGGCGCTCTGGGACGAGGTGAAGGACAGGTTGAGCGAAAGCGCCATGGCTCTGTCCGGCGGACAGCAGCAACGGTTGGTCATCGCGCGGGCGATCGCCATCGAGCCCGAAGTATTACTATTGGATGAACCCGCTTCGGCCTTAGATCCGATCTCAACGCTGAAAATTGAGGACTTGATGTACGAGTTGAAGTCGCAGTACACGATCGTCATCGTCACGCACAACATGCAGCAGGCCGCGCGGGTATCCGATTTTACGGCGTTCATGTATGTGGGCGATCTCATCGAATTCGACGAGACTAAGGTGATTTTTACCAACCCGAAGCAGAAGCAGACCGAGGATTATATTACCGGCCGTTATGGTTAAGCCGTTGCCGTGCACAGCACGATGTACTATCCGCTCACTCGAGAGGCCGTCCCGATGAATACAACGAAGCTCCCGCAACACATCTCTCATCAGTTCGATAACGAGCTCGAAGACATTCGGGCCCGCGTCCTGGTAATGGGGGGGATGGTCGAAGAACACCTGAAAAAAGCGATAGAGGCGTTGGTTCAGGGGAATCCGGGAATGGCCGAGATCGCGGCCAGCAATGACTCCAAGGTCAACGCCATGGAGGTCGCGATCGACCGGGCCTGCGCGGAGATCCTGGCGCGCCGGCAGCCCGCGGCCAGCGATTTGCGGCTAGTGCTCGCCATCACGCGCATCATTACCGACCTCGAACGGGTGGGCGATGAGTCCAAGAAGATCGCGCGCGTGGTCATGCGCTTGACGGAAACAGAGGGACCGAAAGCCTATTACGTGGGGGTCCTGCACATGGGCAGACACGTGCAAGCAAATCTCCATGATGCGCTCGATGCCTTAGCGCGCATGGATGCCCAAGCCGCCCTTGGGATCGCGCGCAAAGACTATAGCGTGGATCTCGAATACGACGCCATCATGCGCCAGTTGATTACCTACATGATGGAGGACCCGCGCAGCATCACGCGCGTCCTCGATACGGCCTGGGCGGTAAAGTCGCTGGAACGCATCGGTGACCATGCCAGCAATATTTGTGAAAGCATCATCTATCTGGTGGAGGGCAAGGACATCCGCCACAAAAGCTATGAAGTGACCGACCCGAGCGAGGCCGGGCTTGGCGTGGAAAGCAATTCGTAGCGGATAATGCTTATGAGATTCACGGTAGAGACGGAGCGGGAAGAAGATGGCCGATGGATCGCTGAGGTTTCTGAGATTCCCGGTGTGCTGAAGTATGGGCAGAGCCGTGAAGAAGCGATCGCACAAGCAGAAGCGTTGGCCCTGCGCGTAATTGCGGACCGAATCGAGCATGGAGAGCAGCCGGTTGAACCGATTCATATTACGTTCGCCGCTGCATGACTCAATGGCCGAGCACGAAGGCCAAGCGAGTTCTTGCAGCGCTGGAGTGAATCGGCTGGGTCGAGACGCGTTCGTCCGGGTCTCACCGGACCCTAGCCAGGCCAGGTCTGTCCCCTAATTCCTCGTCGCTACGGACGAAGAGCTGACAATGACAGAAACACAATCGTGCGCATTCCGAGTGCTTACTGCCCCCGCTGATCGATGATCGCACCCATGGGTCTCAAAGTTCCGGAAGCAATCGAAGCCGTCATCCAGAGTGCCGACGCGTCGGCGACGCCACTGGATGAGGGAAGGCTCTGGAGCGATCAAATGAAGGCGGCCCCGGATCCCAAGACAACCACGTTGGAGCCCGTGTAGGGCGGAAGCCCCGCAGGGGTGTTCCGCCGCATGAATGAGAGGTGAAAAGGTTGATTGATGCCGAATTACCGCCGTTTTCGTGTCCCCGGAGGTACGTATTTTTTCACCATCAACCTATTGGAGCGCGGAGCCGACTTGCTCGTGCGGTATATCGAAGCGTTGCGGGAGGCGGTAACGCGCACGCGGGCCGAACGACCCTTTCATATCGATGCCTGGGTCGTGCTTCCCGATCATATGCATTGCGTGATTACTCTACCACCGGGCGACGATGACTATTCCAATCGCATTAAGGCAATCAAGATTCGCTTTGTACAGGCGTTGGCGCCGACGGAACGGCGTTCAGCGGTACGGATGGTCAAGGGCGAACGTGGTATCTGGCAACGGCGTTTTTGGGAGCATGCCATTCGGGACGAAGAAGATTATGCTCGCCATATGGACTACGTGCATTTCAACCCGGTCAAACATGGCTACGTATCGGCGGTTGCACAATGGCCCCATTCGACCTTTCATCGGTGGGTGCGGGCGGGCGTCTATTCGACTGATTGGGGCGGCGAGGACGCTTTGGATATTGCCGCAGGCGAGCGTAGAAAATAATCGGTGATATTTCATACGGCGGAACACCCCTGTGGGGCTTCCGCCCTACGCTCGCTGAATGGACAAGAAGAAGCCGGTGCTCGCAGACCACAAGAAGCGGGGCAAGGTGCTCATTCCCCCGTTCACGTACCTAGTCGGCCCACTGCAGGACGTATCGTGGGTGAGGACGATGATCCCGGAGCTTTGTTGGATCGCGTTCGTCCACGAAAAACACGGGAGCCGCCACGCGGTCAAGTTGCTTACGTCGTTCACTCGCGCCGTGCGCGAGACCGCGACCGCCACCTCGCACACGTGGCTAGCCCCCTGCAGCAACTATTTGCCAGTTTCGGAGCCCGAATGGGCTCGATTGCGCGAATCGCTGAGCGCCACTGGAGAGCTATTTGAGGTTCAAGAAGCGCTGGCGCCATTGGTCGCGCTCTATCCCGACTGTCCCTTGCGATGGATCTTCACCGCGGCACCCGCCCCTTCGGCAGACGCCGAGGTCACGCGAATGAAGGTCGTTATCAAGACCCTGTTTCGGCGTGCTGACCGTGATCCGATGATGGCTCAAGCATCGGCTCTTTGGCTTGCCTTCGATGCCGGAATTCTGAAGGAGTTTGATGGAACCTCACTTGCGAGATTTCCAGAGATCCATCGCTATCCCGAGACCGAAATTTCGCGCGAAATTGGTGGTGCGATCCGGTCATCACTGAACACGTTCTTTGGAACCAAGCATCACTATCGGCCCGAATCTGCATGGCCACAATACTTCTGGAACCGTGGTCTAACGATCAGCGCATGCGAGTTCTCCGATGGCTGACGACTTGAACAAGCTCTACGCGATAATCGACGGGTTCACTGAGCGCGCCGAGAAGGAACTCGTGCACCGCCTTGAGAAGTGGCCACCGGATCTGGGCCGAAAGGGTGTTCACGAGGTAATTGGTGCGCTGCTGGCGCGCCAGGTAACGCTTGCCTCTCAGATTGCCGTCTCGCCGAACATTTGGAACGGGCACACGGCGCCATTGATGCTTCGCGCAATGGCAGACGTATTCATCACGTTGGCATGGCTACTCAAGAAGCCTGATGAGCGATGCCAAAAATTCATCGACTATGGTCTTGGTCAGCAGAAGCTTGAGCTAGAACACCGCCGCGTCCAGATGAGGTCTCACGAGATCAGGCCAGGTGAGTCCGAGTACTGCGATACTATTGAGGCATGGATCGACTCCCAACGTGCAACGTTTCTGACCGAAGTGAATTTGGGCAGTTGGTCGGGACTCTCAACACGCGCTATGGCGGACGAAGCCGGATGTTTGGACTTCTACAACTACGTCTACACGCCTTTTAGCGCCTGTGCACATTCCATGTGGCATCATGTTGCTCGCTACAATCTGAAGACATGCGAGAATCCACTTCACCGATACCATTGGGTTCCGGCTGGCCACAATGCCCCGCTTGATCCTGACTACTTGCGGCTTGCCGCGAAGTACCTGCGGAAGACTTTTGCGGCATTCGACGAGGCTCTGGGGATTACGGCTGAGATCGAGTCTGCGTATAAGTACTTGTGTGATGCAGTCGATGAACTAGGCGAAGAGCAGGCCACAGAAGCCAAACCGGCTGCGACCGACGAACCCAGTGATTAGCCATTCCGGTGCGGGCTTTAAGCGACGCGGTATAACTCGGACGTTGCAGCTGACGAAGCCCTCGGTCGCCGCGCTTCGTTAGGCGTCATTATATGGCCGATCGTGTGCTCGAGCAGCTCATCGAGCTCTTCAACGCCCGCAAGAAGCGCGAGGCGGAGTCCCTTGCACGCAACCTGACTGTGACGTCGGAAGCATTCGCAAACCTGATTCTGGCCGGACGAGTTGGCGCTTTGTTACCCCAGTATCACTATCAGGCTCACTTCGACGAAGTGACGCCGCCGAACCTCGAGCCGACCAAAGAGGAGTTCGCTGCGCTTGGACGAAACGGTGTCGGCCTTCTCAAGGGGAAGGCGCTCAAAGCGAGTCGGAAGATGGGCCAAATCTTTCGTGATCGGCGACTGCTCTGTGTACATCTGTTCTACGCGCCATCGCAGAAGTACTGGCATATGTTCCACTTCGATCAAAGGGACACAACTTGGCTGCAGAACCACTGGCGAAAGGGGCCCCACGTACACTACGCCAGCGACCTTATGAACAAGTCGCCGCTGACTGAGGTCTGGGCCAAGGTGTGCAAGCGACCCGCAGAGTTTCCGAAATCAATTCATCTTCGTTACGACTACCATCACAATCGCAAGTATCGTCGGCGTGGTGCCAGTGACGCCTAACCAGTAAGAGATTAAAAGGGCCAGGCTCTGTGGGATCCCCACGAATTTAGGCTGAATTTGAGTCATCGTAGCAGTGTCGCTGTAGAATTTCGTGGAGGCTATTGATGGCCGCGATCACATCAGCCAATCGTAACATCACCCGCGGGTCGTCGA
>JBOIDM010000276.1:0-1693 GCA_050740575.1 Gammaproteobacteria bacterium | reverse complement strand
GGCCAAGGCGATGAAGCGCGAGATCAACACGCAGTGGATCTATCCGCCGCGCCCCAACCGCGCAGACGCCTTCAAAGCCGCCGACTGGGAGCGGCTGGTCGACTACTAAGGTAACTCTCGACAAGGGAGGGTAACCATGAAGATCGTCGTCATTCGCGGTAGAAACGAACGAGACGGAACTGGTGATCCCGTTGGGTAACTGAGCGGGTGGACCCCGATGGATGCGGCATACATATCGGCCCTCGCAGCGCTGGCGGGAACCGCCATCGGCGGCCTGACTTCGTTTGCAACCTCATGGATAACGCAACAGGCACAAACCCGGAGCCAGCGGCTTGCCGCCGAGAGGGAAACCCGAGCCACGCTGTTTGGCAGGTTTCTACACGAGGCGGCGAAATTGTATTCCGATGCTCTGCAAAATCGACGGGACGATATAACCGGGCTGATCCGTATTTATGCGCTGACCAACCGAATACGCCTTATGTCATCGCCACAAGTTGTGGAGGCCGCCGACACGGTGTGTCGCGTCATTATCGATACCTATCTTGCGCCGAACGTTACGATGGAGGAAATGCGGGCGAATTGGATAGATAGGCATGTCGATCCGCTACGAGATTTCAGCGAAGCGTGTCGGCAAAAGTTGCAGACCTTTGCACGGTACTGAAATGTCCCTTGGGGAGCTGAGATGAATGAACAAGCGCGCGTTTTCGCCTGCAGGCGCGTCCCGCTGCGAAGCCGTGCTTGGCGGCCCAATCGCCACCGGGGTGCCAATCAAACAAGCGCAGCTTGCTGCCAGAGAGGCGCGTCATGAGTGACTCCAGGCCACCCCCGCGCCCGGCGTCGTATGCCAAGAAGGTCGGTCTGGTCCTGCAGGGCGGTGGCGCGCTCGGTAGCTATCAGGCGGGCGTTTACGAGGCCTTGGCGTCATCGCCTTATTTGCCCGACTGGGTGGCCGGGATCTCGATTGGGGCGATCAACGCCGCACTCATCGCCGGAAATGCACCGGAGAACCGCGTGGCCCAATTGCGTCGCTTCTGGGAAGGGATCACCACTCAGACCGCGTGGTGGCCTGCCGGGCTCACCGGGCCGGTTGCGACCTGGCAACGATCGGCCGGTGGACTTGCCGCGCTCCTGTTTGGGCAGCCCGGTTTTTTCGCACCGCGCCCGCCGCATGAGTGGTTCTTGCCGACCATGCCGACGAGCTACTACAGCACGGCGGCGCTCAAGGAGACGCTCGAACAGCTCGTCGATTTCGACCGCATCAATGACGCCAAGGACACCCGCATCAGCGTGGGAGCGGTGAATGTGCGCACCGGCCGCTTTGCCTATTTCGACAGCGCGGAAATCGCCATACGCCCGGAGCATGTGATGGCGAGCGGCTCACTGCCGCCTGGTTTTCCACCGGTCGAGATCGACGGCGAATACTACTGGGACGGCGGTCTCGTCTCCAACACGCCGCTGCAGTACGTGCTGGACTATTCGCCGCGCCGCAGCCGCCTGACGTTCCAGGTCGATGTCTTCCAGGCCCGCGGCCAACTGCCGACAAACCTCGAGGAAGTGAGCGAACGGGACAAGCACAATCGCTTCTCGAGCCGCACACGCATCACCACCGAAAATTTCCGGCAAAAGCACGAAGTGCGGCACGCCATCAATGAGCTGATGGAAATCCTTCCGCCGGGGTTGCGCAATACCGAAC
>JBOIDM010000275.1:0-6545 GCA_050740575.1 Gammaproteobacteria bacterium | reverse complement strand
TCATCCTGAACGGCGCCCAATGGTTCGCCGACATCGGCAAACCCAACAACGGCGGCACCAAGTGTTTCTCCGTGAGCGGCCACGTCGAACGCCCCGGCAACTTCGAGATCCCCATGGGCACGCCGTTTTCGGTGCTGCTCGACCTTGCGGGAGGCGTGTGGCGGGGACGCCGGTTGAAGGCCGTGATCCCCGGGGGATCCTCGGTGCCGGTGCTCCCCGGAGAGATCATGCTGGGGCTCACGATGGACTACGACGCCATCGCGAAGGCCGGATCGATGCTGGGCTCCGGGGCGGTCATCGTGATGGACGAGACCACCTGCATGGTCAAGGTCCTGCGGCGCATTGCGCGGTTTTACTATTCCGAGTCTTGCGGCCAATGCACGCCCTGCCGGGAAGGGACGGGCTGGCTCTATCGCATGCTCACTCGCATCATCGAAGGCAAGGGCCGCGTCGAGGATCTTGCCCGGCTCGATGATGTGGCCAGGAAGATCGAAGGCCGGACCATCTGCGCGCTCGGGGATGCCGCCGCGATGCCGGTGCGAAGTTTCATCAAACATTTCCGGTCCGAGTTCGAGTACTATATCGAGCATGGCAGCAGTATGGCCGAGAGCCTCCCGGGCAAAGCCGCCTAGGGAAATATTAAATTTATCTCGCGGGCGGAGTATGAACCCCGCCCTTGACCAAAGGGGAGAGTTGCACTACTCCCATTTGAAAACCCCAATGCTAAAGTGCCCGTCAAAAACGGCGGGGTATTCAGAAGAATGAGTCCAGATGTGGTCACGATCGAAGTCGACGGCAAGTCCTTGCAAGCCCGCAAGGGGGCCATGCTGATCGAAGTGACCGATGCCGCGGACATCTATGTCCCGCGGTTTTGCTACCACAAGAAGCTTACCATTGCCGCCAACTGCCGGATGTGTCTGGTCGAGGTCGAGAAAGCGCCCAAACCGCTGCCGGCCTGTGCGACACCGATCATGGACGGCATGAAGGTGTGGACGCGCTCGCCGCGCGCCAAGGAGGCCCAGAAATCGACGATGGAGTTTCTGCTCATCAATCACCCCCTCGATTGCCCGATCTGCGACCAAGGAGGGGAATGCGAGCTGCAAGATCTCGCGATGGGCTACGGCGCGGATATCTCGCGTTATAGCGAGCGCAAGCGGGTGGTGCGGGATAAGGACGTCGGCGCGCTTATCCAGACCGACATGACCCGCTGTATTCACTGCACGCGCTGCGTGCGCTTCGGAGACGAAGTGGCCGGCATACGGGAGCTCGGCGCCACGGGACGCGGCGAGGACATGCAGATCGGTACCTACATCGAGCAGGCGCTGGTCTCGGAGCTGTCGGGGAATGTGATCGATCTGTGTCCGGTCGGCGCGTTAACGTCCAAACCCTTCCGCTTTACCGCGCGCGCCTGGGAGCTGCGTCAGAGCGAGGGGATCGGCCCGCACGATTCGATCGGGTCCAACCTTTATTTGCATGTCTCGAACAACCGGGTGCGGCGGGTTGTGCCACGCGAAAACGAGGCGATCAACGAGGTGTGGCTCTCCGATCGCGATCGCTATAGCTACCTCGGGCTTTACAGCCCGGATCGGTTGACGGTGCCGATGATTCGACACGACGCGCAGTGGCGCGAGGTCGATTGGGATACGGCCTTGGAGTTCGCCGCCACCGGCTTGCGCGCCGTGGTGGAGAAGCACGGCGCCGGGCAACTCGCGGCGTTAGCGAGCGCAACCGCGACGACCGAAGAATGTTATCTCTTGCAGAAGCTTCTGCGAGGCCTCGGCAGCAATAACATTGACCACCGTTCGTTGCACAGCGATTTCCAGGGCCAGGATCGGGCGCCGCTCTATCCGGGCCTGGGCCAAAGTCTCCCGGAGCTGGAACGCCGCGATGCCGTGCTCTTGATCGGTTCCAATGTGCGCAAGGAGCAACCGCTGGCCAATCACCGCTTGCGTAAGGCGGCGCAGCGCGGGGCGTCTATCGCTGTAATCAATCCTGTCGATTTCGATTTTAACTACCGGATCGCTACGAAGCTCATCGTGAGGCCCGCGCGCATGGCCGCAGCACTCGCCGGCGTCGCCAAGGCGCTCAGCGAAACCTCGAAGCTATCCATCGCGCCCGATGTCGTCGAAGCGCTCGCCGGGGTGGAAGCCGATGACACCCAGCGGGCGATCGCAAAACACTTGCAGGCCTCCGCGGCGCCTACGGTCTTATTGGGAAACCTCGCAGCCACCCATGCATGCGCTAGCTCCCTGCGGGCGCTCGCCGCTCTCATCAGTGAGCTCTGCGGAGCGACACTCGGCTACTTGGCGGAACACGCCAATACCTGTGGAGCCTGGATCGCGGGAGCCGTACCCCACCGCGGTCCGTCCGGGCAGCCGATCGCGCAGGCGGGCTTAGACGCGCAGGCGATGTTCGACCCCGGCGTACGGGCTTATCTGTTACTGGGCATCGAGCCGGAGCTCGATTGTTACCGTCCCGCCCTAGCCATGCGCGCGCTGCGGAACGCGGAGTGCGTGGTGTCGCTGAGCGCCTACCGCACGCCGCGCATGGCGACTTATGCCCATGCCATGCTGCCGGTTGCGATTTATGCGGAAAACGGTGGAACCCTGGTAAATGCAAGCGGCGAGTGGCAAGCCTTCGGCGCTGCGGTGCCGCCGGTCGGCGAGTCGCGCCCGGCGTGGAAGGTTTTGCGGGTTTTGGGGAATCGATTGGGGCTCGCGGGCTTCGATTACGCGTCAACGGCGGAGATCGCGAGTGAGCTTGGAAAGCACACTCCAAACACAGAGGCCGGCGTTCGAGGCGAGTCCAATCTGAAGCTCGATGGGCACGTGGCCGCGGGCCTTGATCTGATCCGCTATGTGCCGGCGTACCGCCACGATGCGCTAGTGCGGCGCGCCGCGGCGCTGCAAGAGACACCAGATGCCGGGGATCGGCGCCTGCACATTAACCCTGCCGTGGCGCGGCGCCTCGATCTGGTCGAAGGAGTAAACGTCAGGTTGCAAAACGGCGAGGGGGCCGTCGAGTTGCCGGTGACGCTGGATGCCCGTGTGCCGGATGACTGCGTGCTCATTTACACCGCGCACCCGGCGTTCGAAACACTAGTCGCGGGTACGGCGCCGGTATCTTTGCAGCGGCTTTAGCGACGGATAATCGGCAGTGATCGCATCCACAGTTACGGCGGTTGAAGCCACGGGCGGTGCCGGATCGATTCCCTGGGTCATCGTCAAGATCGTGGCCATTATCCTACCGCTTTTACTCGGGGTGGCGTACCTGACCTTCGCGGAGCGGAAGATTATCGGCTACATCCAGGTCCGGATCGGTCCCAATCGCGTTGGGCCGCGCGGCTGGCTCCAGCCGATCGCCGATGTCGTCAAGCTGGTACTAAAAGAGGTCATCATTCCGACCGGGGCCAACCGGTTTCTGTTTTTAGCGGCGCCGATCCTAGCGTTGGCGCCGGCCTTAGCTGCCTGGGCAGTGGTTCCATTCGCCGCTGAGACGGTGCTCGCCGATATCAACGCCGGGCTCCTCTACATCCTGGCGTTGTCGTCGATGGGTGTATACGGGATCATCATCGCCGGATGGGCCTCGAACTCCAAGTACGCTTTTCTGGGTGCGATGCGTTCGGCGGCGCAAATGGTCTCCTATGAAATCGCGATGGGCTTCGCGCTGGTGGGCGTATTGATCGCGGCCGGAAGCTTGAATCTCGGCGACATCGTGCGGGCCCAGGACGGCGGCATTTTGACGTGGTTTTGGCTGCCGTTATTGCCCTTATTCGTGATTTATTTTATCTCCGGCGTCGCGGAGACCAATCGCGCGCCTTTCGACATCGCCGAAGGCGAATCGGAAATCGTGGCCGGGTTCCACGTCGAATATGCGGGAATGTCGTTCGCACTCTTTTTCTTGGCCGAGTACACGAACATGATCTTGATCTCGGCCTTGGCGGCCATCATGTTCCTGGGCGGCTGGCTTTCGCCGTTCCAAGGGCTCCCGCTGCTGGAGGGCTTGTTTGCCTGGGTGCCGGGGATGGCGTGGCTGCTCGCGAAGACGTCGTTCTTCTTGTTCCTGTTCCTGTGGTTCCGCGCGACCTTCCCGCGTTACCGTTACGACCAGATCATGCGGCTCGGATGGAAGGTCTTTATTCCGATCACGATTGCGTGGCTGGTCGTCGCCTCGATCTTAGTCATGCTCGCCGTTCCGCCTTGGTTCGACTAAGCGTATGCCAGCGGTCAAAGACTATTTTAGAAGCCTGTTGCTGGAGGAATTGCTCAAGGGCATGAAGCTCACGGGGCGTTACCTCTTCAGCCGCAAGATCACGGTCCAGTATCCGGAGGAAAAGACACCGCAATCGCCGCGTTTTCGTGGCCACCATGCCTTGCGGCGCTATCCGAACGGGGAGGAGCGCTGCATCGCCTGCAAGCTGTGCGAAGCGGTGTGTCCGGCGGTGGCCATTACCATAGAATCCGAACAGCGCGCCGATGGCACACGCCGTACGACCCGCTACGACATCGATCTCACCAAGTGCATTTTCTGCGGATTTTGCGAGGAATCGTGCCCGGTGGATTCCATCGTGGAGACGCGCTTCTTCGAGTATCACGGCGAGAAGCGCGGCGATCTGATTGCCACCAAGGAAAAGCTCCTGGCGATGGGTGACCGCTTCGAACAACAAATCGCCGCGGATCGGGCGCAAGACGCGATGTATCGTTGAGAGCTTATGAATAAATTTACTGCGCGCCGTGCGCCTCGCGGGCGGCCTTGCTCGCTACGATTTCTTCACAAGCTCTGAGGCGAAATCGCCCACGATGGAACAGCTAGTCTTCTATTTTTTTGCGCTGATCCTGGTGGGAGCGGGGACCATGGTCATTACCGTGAAAAACCCTGTCCACGCCGCCTTGTTCCTGGTGCTCGCGTTTTTTTCCAGCGCCGGGCTATGGTTGCTGCTGGAGGCCGAGATCCTCGCGATCACCTTGGTGCTGGTCTATGTCGGGGCGGTGATGGTGCTGTTCCTGTTTGTGGTGATGATGCTGGATATAAACCTCGCCCCGCTGCGCGAGGGATTCATGCGCTATTTACCGGTAGGCGGCATCGTCGCGCTTCTGATGGTGATCGCCTTGGCTGCGGCCGTGGGACCGCGGTATTTCGGGGCGGCTACGCGTCCGCCGCCGCATCTTGCGGATTACAGTAACACTCGGGAGCTCGGGCAAGTCCTGTATACGGATTATATTTATCCCTTCGAAATCGCGGCGATGATTTTGCTGGTCGCCATCGTGGCTGCCATTGTATTGACGATGCGAGGCCCCCGGCAGACGAAGACACAGCGCCCGAACGAACAAGTGGCGGTACGGCGGGAGGATCGGGTGCGTCTTGTCAAGATGCCGGCGCACGCACGGCAGTCCGTGTCCGAAGACCCTGCCGAGTCCGCGCAATTGGAACCCTAAGGGATTCAACGCAGCCAATGCCAGCGCTCTCGGATTTTCTCGTCCTCGGGGCCATTCTTTTTTGCTTGAGTGTGGCGGGCATTTTTATCAATCGTAAAAACGTGATCATCTTGCTCATGTGTATCGAGTTGATGCTACTCGCGGTCAACATGAATTTCATCGCGTTTTCTCATTTCCTGGGGAATATGGCCGGGCAAGTCTTCGTTTTCTTTATTCTCACGGTGGCGGCCGCGGAGTCGGCCATCGGGCTTGCGATCCTGGTGGTGCTGTTTCGCAACCGGAGCACCATCAATGTCGAAGACTTAAACCGGATGAAAGGTTAGCCGCATGCGAGGCGTCTATCTGGGCGTAGTCTTGGCGCCGCTCATCGGAGCGCTCATTGCGGGTATCTTGGGCCAGAGGATCGGCCGGGTTTGGGCCCATCGTGCGACGACCGGCAGCGTTGCACTCGCCTTTTTTCTCTCGCTCCTCGGCTTCAAGGACATCGTCATCGACGCAGAGCCGGCCTTCAACCAGGCGGTCTATACCTGGTTGAGCAGCGACGGCCTCAGTTTTCATATCGGGTTTCTCATCGATAAGCTCTCGGTCACCATGATGGTGGTGGTGAGCTTCGTCTCCTGGATGATCCACATCTACACTATCGGGTACATGCACGACGACCCCGGTTACCAGCGCTTCTTCAGCTATATCTCGCTCTTTACCTTCGGCATGCTGATGTTGGTGATGGCGAATAATTTCGTGCAGCTTTTCTTCGGCTGGGAAACCGTGGGCCTGGTGTCTTATCTCCTGATCGGTTTCTGGTATCAGCGCGAGTCGGCCATTGAGGCCAATCTCAAGGCGTTTTTGGTCAATCGCGTGGGGGATCTCGGTTTCTTACTCGGGATCGCTGCCATCTTGATGCACTTCGATACGCTCGACTATTGGGAGGTGTTTCGGCAAGCGCCTAGCCTCGCCAACGAGACGGTGCAAGTCGGCGCGGGTATCGAATGGTCGTTGATGACGCTGATTTGCATCCTGCTCTTTATCGGCGCGATGGGAAAATCCGCCCAGGTTCCGTTGCACGTGTGGCTCCCGGACTCGATGGAAGGCCCTACCCCCATCTCGGCGCTG
>JBOIDM010000274.1:0-8820 GCA_050740575.1 Gammaproteobacteria bacterium | reverse complement strand
CGGCCCCAGCCTTGGTCTCCCGGTTTTTCGCGACCGGTCGCCGCCGCAAACAGGTCGTATTCATCGAAAGTGACTTCATATTTGCCCATCTCAAAAGCCCCGTCGAAGCGCACGGTATGCACAGGCTGCTCGTCGGTATCTCCACTTGCGTCTCCCATTTCAAAGTGACCGTCTGGGATGTGCCGCATGGTCGGCGGTTGCACCGGCCAGAGACCCTCCTCCACGAGCAAGCCCTTGGCCGCGAGCGCTGGCCCGTACTGCGATTTGCCGACATGGAAAAAAACACCGAATGCCGCCAGCGCCCCCCAGAACAAGGCGAGGTAGCCGACGTTGAACCAGCGGCGCCGCCATATGCAGGCTGCGAGATAGTCTTCCGCGGTCGTCGAACGCGGCGTTGCGGCGCCAAGGTAGCGTTGTAGGAGCCTTCCCGTCCGCAGCGCGCTTCCGTGTCGCTCCGACCTGTCCCATTCGGCGGCTACGCGCTCCAGATCGCGGCGTGCGCGCAGCGATTCGGCGTGATCGCGTATCCAGTCGCGCAGGCGCTCCCACCCATTCAGTACGGTCTCGTGCGCCACTTCGACCGTGGGTTCGTAACCCTCGCCCTCGCCCGTGACCAGCAGGCGCGCATCGACCAGCGCATCGGCAACCATCCCGGCGTCCCCTTGGAGCGCCGACTTGCGAGCGCGGCGGCGGGTAGCCACTTCCTGTTCATTGACCTCCACCAGCTCGGCAAACACCTCCGGCAAGGCCGCCACGGGCAAACCCTGCAAAGCGCTCTCGGCACGATTCTGCACCGCGCCTTGCACGCCGCCGAGGGCCTCGTAGTCCGTGATGCCGAGGTATTGGGCCTTACGGTGGTTATAGAGCTGATTCAGCGTGAATGCGATCAGGGACATCGCGCCGGGGCCTTCACCAGCAGCGTCGTCCAGTAGCCGCTGGGCGAGACCTTCTTGCAGTTCCAGCCCGGCGGCTTCGGCGGGGCGGATGATCATCTCATGGAGCGCGCCGATGCCGGGCGGGTCGAGCGGGAAGGCGCCGCGATCGCGGCGCAGCAGCTTTGCCAGCGTTGGCTCTTCGATCGCCAGCCCAAAGAAATCCGCTCGCATCGTGACGATGACGCGCACGCGAGGATGCACGACGATGGAGTCGACAAAGGCGAGAAAGTCCCTGCGGTCACTCAGCGCGCTTTGCGTGAACAACTCTTCGAACTGGTCGATGAAGAGCAGGAGTTCGCCGGCCACCGGGTGTTTCGCCAGCAGCGCACTGGTGTGGGCTTCTGCTTCCTTGGGATTGCTCTGCAGGGCGCGGGCGATCTCCGGTTCAGTCCGCCCCGTTAGACCCAGCGCGGCCTTGAGGACGAAGGCCAGCGCCAGAAACGGGTTGCCGCCGCGCTCCCGGGGCTTGAAACAGACGTCGATCCACGGCGCGTTGCCGATGATGCCGGCACGCAGGCGCGGCAGTACTCCGGCTTTGACCAGTGAGGACTTGCCCGAGCCGGAGACGCCGACGACGGCGACGAAACGGACCTCCGGGCTGGAGAACTGCCGCAGCAACTGATCGATCTCCGGACCGCGACCGAAAAATATGGGGGACTGTTCGGGTGAGAAGGCCGCAAGGCCGGGATACGGCGACTCGGTCCATCGCGGCGCCGCGGTGCTCGCTTCGGCGGCGCGGGCTCTGTCGAGGTCAGGCAATGTTTCCAGCAGTTTGTCCAGCCGATCACGCAGGTGGCCTTCGAACTGCCGGCGGAAGTCATCCGGAGCCTTATAGTAATTGATACCACCCGCCAGCGAGCCGTCAGGGTTCGTGAATTGCGAGAAGAACCGTTCGAGCCTGTCCCACTGTTCGAGCTTCAATTGTCTGTCGGGATCGTTTGCTGGCACATTTGGCGCGCCGGCTCTGCGGTAGACCCAGACTGCCGGCTTGCCTCGCGCCCGGAAGCCCTTCAGTGCATTGAGATATTCCCACTCGGTACCGGAGAGATAAGGGGTTCCGTCCTCCTTGAGCTCGAAGTCCGCGGGCAGCTGCGTACCAATGCGCGACCAGACCACGACGACGGCAAGATCACAGTCCTCGGGTTTTGGCAGCCCCTGGGCGATCGCCTCCTGCGGGGTGAGGCCTGCCTCCATGGCAACGGCAGCGCCGGGCTGGTCCCAGGCTACGAAATCGATATCGATGCGACCGCGGAAACGCCGCTCGCTGCCGACGTGCGCTATGGTCTCCCGTGCCAATTTGCGCTCCAGCGGCACGTCACCCGGAGACGCGAGGAAGACCCTGAAACGCACCTGTCTACCACCGTCTATGGCTGATCTGTTGTCGTTGTTGTCTGTATCCATGCTCCGAGTTTGCTCATCAGCTTTGGAGGTAACGTAATGATACCCCTTGACTCAGTTGAGCCCGAGTTTTTGTGCCCCCCTGGACTTCGCGAGTATCGGTCTCTGATACCCAATAAGTCAGATTAACAGACAGACTCGCCTGACAAGCCGCTATTCCGCAATGGAAATGAGCATGGAGCAGGCTCCAATGAGGTAACCCCACCGCGCAAAATCCGGCATGACGGAAGAGAAAACGTCGACTATGACCGTTGCCTGTAGACATTACCGAAAAAAATGATCGCTTCCCGTCTTGCTGGCGGCAAGCCCTCATTCAGTGGTGGGAAGCAAGAGAGAGCCGAGGAGTGGATAAGACACCAGGAGCGCAGGCCGTCGCGCCCCAAAAAAACCGGCGTCTCCGGTCCCGAATCGAACCGGAGACGCCGGAGTGGATTTTTATTTCTTGGATTTGGCGGAAGCGCGCTTGGCCGGAGCCTTACTGCTGGCGGAGACCGGGCGCTTGGCGCTCGTTGCAACCGCTTTCCTGCGGGCGGGGGCGGGCCGCTTAACCGTCTTAGAAGCCGCCTTTACCATCTTTTTCACTATCGTTGCCATTGTCTATATCACTCCCATCGACTCGTGTTAGGAATACCTTGCCGCGGTAACCGCTGCGCGGCAGGCCCAAGTGCGGGATCGGGTCCCGCGTTAGCGTTTCCAGAGGAAACGTGAACCGTTATCGTAAGTTGCATCAATTTCTTGAATATTTATGAATAACTAGCAGCTAAGACCGCTGAATCTGGGCGGGATCTTTCCATACCGAGCACCGCATCACGCGCTAAGTTCCTTGAGCAAGAGGTCTTTCGCTTGATTGATCTTGGCGGCCAAATAGTCGGACCCGCCGCGGTCGGGATGGAAGCGCAGGATAAGCCGCCGATGGGCGGCGACGATCTGGTCTTTGGTCGCCCCAGGCGCTAAGGCCAGGACCGCATAGGCCTCCTCGGGTGTCATGGAAGCGCGGCCGGGCCGCGATGCACGGCCCGCATCGCTGCTCGCCGCCGTCTTCCATTCCTCTCCATAGACACGCTCGAGGTAGCTTTGCAGCAAGGCGGCCGAATCCGCATCGTTGGCCCGGCAATGACGGTAAATATTCACGAGATCCGCTAGGCCCAATTCGCTAAGCCTCTTGCCCGCGAATGGTCCTGCCAAAACCTCGCCGTCGATTTGACCGCTACCGTGTTCCAGCCACATGCGCACGTAGCGGGCATCGACCGTCGATCGGTGGGGATCACCGTCGTGAGCGCTGCCTTGGGGCCGGATCTGCCGCCACAGCCGCTGTAATAGCGGGGCGAAGTGAAGCAAGGGGAGTAGCCGAATGGCCACCGCCACCAGCGCGCCGAGCAGCGCCAACAGCCAATTCAGATGGCCGGTACCCGCCAAGAATAATAACGCCACCGCCCCGAGAGCGAGGAGGGCTTGCCGCAGATGCTTGGCGATGACCGCAGGCGGGGTGCGAAGAAACCAACGCCACACGACGCTCACAACGAGGATCGCGACGAGCGCGAGGAGCACAATACGCACGGGCGTTAAGCTTTGCGAACTTGATGGGGCAGTTGCAGGACGATGCCGCCGCGCCGCCGGCTAAAATCGTCCAGCGCGGCGCGCCCACCGGCGGCATACACGGCGACGGCGCTCAGCAGGTCGCGCAATTGCCGCGGACTGCTCGAGTCGAAACGGCAGTAAGCTCCGTTCGAGAGGCGCGCGATCTGCCGGAACACGCGCTCCGCGACCGGATCGTCTCCCTCTTGAAATATGAATGCGGGAATGCCCAGGACCCCCAACTCTCCGGCGCGGTGGCACAAGCGATCGCTGTCTTCCTCCACGCAATCGCCCACAAAAACCAGGGCATGCACCCGCGTACTGCGGCCTTCCCTGACAGCGTGGCCTAGCACCTTGTCGATTTGGGTGTAACCCCCCAGACAATGCACGGCCGTCATGTGCCGCAATAAAGCCATCGGCTCATGCAGCCAGGCCGTCGCCTCGAACTCCTGGAAGCCGCGATAATAGCATAACTGGATATCCAACCCGCCGAGAGAGGCGGTTTCGGTGAACATCCGTGCCTGGATCCGGCAGGCTTGATCCCAGGTGGGTTCCCGGCTCGCCGTGGCATCCAGGGCAAAGATCAACCGTCCGCGCTGCCCGTCAGGCTTGAGCGCCGAGAGGCCGGCAACTTGGCGCAAAAAGCTGTCGATGTCTCCGCGCGAAGATTTTTCCGGGAGCCGGGAGGGATCTTTATCTTTCATGGGTTCAACCGCAGGTTATGCGTTTAATATAGTATTAAAATGCATTGAGGTGGAATCGTGAGCACTAAGCTACTCAAATCGGTTCTGCGCCGTATGTTGCGGCGGGTCGTCGGGCTACTCTTCCGGGTCGAGGTAACAGGTAAGGTCGCTATAAACACTCCGCGACTGCTTATCATCGCCAATCATCAATCGTTTTTGGACGGCTTGATCTTGGGTTTGTTTCTGCCCTTGGAACCGGTTTTCGTTATACACACCCACGTGGCGGAGAATCCGTGGTTCCGGCTGGCGTTGAACCTCGTCGATTTCCTGACCGTGGACCCGACCAGCCCCTTGGCCATGAAAAGGGTGGTGAGGCTGCTGGAAGCGGGCCGGCCGGTGCTGATCTTTCCAGAGGGCAGGATCACCATTACCGGGAGCCTAATGAAAGTCTACGACGGTCCGGCCTTCGCCGCCGCACGTACCGGCGCCACGATTATTCCGGTGCGCTTGGACGGCCCGGGCCGCTCCTATTTCAGCCGCGTCTCTGGACGTCATCCGAGGCGGCTGCTACCGCGGGTCACGGTGTCGATCCTCGACCCGGAGCACCTCGAGGTTTCCGAAGGCGCTAGCGCCAAAGAGCGGCGCCGCAAGGCGGGCGAGGGTATGCGCAAACTCATGCAAGGGATGATCTTCAGGTCGCATCCCATCCAAACGCTCTACGCCGGACTCATTGATGCCGCCGAGATTTTCGGCCGGCGTCACTTGATCGCGGAAGACATCAAGGGCATCGAATACAACTATGGCAAGTTCCTGATGCATACGCTTACCCTGGGCCGCCTGTGCGCCCGTATCACCGGGGAAGGCGAAAACGTCGGTATCCTGTTGCCGAATGTTGTCTCTACCGCCGCCCTGGTGTTCGGAATGAGCGCATTTCGCCGCGTCCCCGCGATGCTCAACTATACGGCCGGCGCCGAAGGGCTGAAAAACGCGTGCGAGATCGCCGCTATCCGCACGGTCTTGACCTCAAAAACCTTTATCGAGACAGCGCGCCTCGGAGGTGTCGTCGAAGCGCTCCGGGATGTGAAGGTGGTCTATCTCGAGGATCTCCGGCGCGCGTTCGGTCTCACGGATCGTTTGTGGCTCGTGGGCTATGCGCTCTGGTTCCCGCGCTGGGTAGGCGCGGTGGCTGGCGCTGAGGATCCCGCCGTGGTTTTGTTTACCTCGGGGTCCGAGGCCAAACCCAAGGGCGTCGTGCTTTCGAATCGCGCCCTGCTATCGAATATCGCTCAGGTTCGGGCCGTCATCGATCTGGGAGGCGACGATAAGATTTTCAATGCCCTGCCCATGTTCCATTCCTTTGGATTAACGATGGGTGCGTTGTTGCCGCTGTTAACCGGCACGCGTATTTTTATCTATCCGACACCGCTTCACTACCGCGTGATCCCGGAGCTTATCTACAACCGCGCCTGTACGGTCTTGTTCGGGACCCCTACCTTTTTAAATCACTATTCCCGCTTTGCCCATCCTTACGATTTTTTCCGGCTGCGCTATGTGATCGCCGGGGCCGAGCGGCTCAGCGAGCCGGTGCGGATGACCTGGTTTGAGAAATTCGGGATCCGGATTTTGGAAGGCTATGGCGCCACGGAAACTGCGCCGGTCCTAGGGCTGAACACTCTCATGGCGTATCGCAGCGGGACCGTCGGCCAACTCTTGCCCGGCATCGACGCCGTCCTCCACCCGGTGCCCGGAATCGAGCACGGCGGCCAGCTCCATGTGCGCGGTCCGAACCTGATGAGCGGTTACTACCGGGATCCGAGTCCGGGGATCATCGAGCCGCCCCGATCGGAGGCCGGAGACGGTTGGTATGACACCGGTGACATCGTCGAGATCGACGCCGACGGTTTCGTGAAGATCACCGGGCGTTTGAAACGCTTCGCCAAGGTGGCGGGCGAAATGGTCTCCCTCGAGGTGGTCGAGAAAATTGCGGCCACCGTGTCTCCGCAAAGCCAGCACGCGGCCGCCGTGCAACCCGATGCTAAGCGCGGGGAGGTGATCGTGCTGTTTTCGACGGATCGAGCGCTTACGCGCGAACACCTGCAGGACGAAGCGCGCCGTAGCGGACAACCCGAGCTGGTGATTCCGCGGCGAGTCGTGCACCTCGAGACCGTGCCACTGCTCGGCAGCGGCAAAATCGACCACGTAACTCTACGGCGTATGGCCGAATCCGCGTGATGCCGAAGCGGCTGGGCTATGGGGCGCACTTCCCGCTCACGCGCCCGAGGCGCATGCGAAGCGCGGAGTTTTCGCGCAGGCTGATGCGCGAGCACCGATTGTCCGTGGATGATCTCATTTACCCCATGTTCGTCGTCGAAGGAACCGGGCGGCGGGAGGCCATCCCTTCGATGCCGGGGATCGAGCGGCTGAGCATCGACGAGTTACTCAAGGAAGCCAAGGAAAGCGAGCAACTCGGCATCCCGGCGGTCGTGCTGTTCCCGGTAACTCCCGCCGAGAAAAAATCCCCGGACGGGCGCGAGGCATACAACCCCGAGGGCCTGGTGCCGCGTGCGGTGCGGGCTTTGAAACTGCACTGTCCCGACCTCGGCGTCATTACCGACGTGGCCTTGGATCCTTATACGAGCCACGGCCAGGACGGAGTGATCGACGCGAACGGTTACGTCGTTAACGATGCGACCGTCGAGGTATTGATCCGGCAAGCCCTGTCGCACGCCGAAGCCGGGGCGGATGTGGTGGCGCCTTCCGATATGATGGACGGCCGCGTCAAAGCGATCCGCGAGGTGCTCGAAGCGGGCGGCTATGTCAACACCAAGATCCTGGCCTACGCCGCCAAGTACGCGTCTCACTTTTACGCTCCCTTCCGCGAGGCGGTGGGTTCCGCAGCCCATCTCGGCGGCGGCGATAAGCGCGGTTACCAGATGGACCCGGCCAACGCTGAGGAGGCGCTGCGCGAAGTGGCGCTCGATATCGCCGAAGGCGCCGACATGGTGATGGTCAAACCCGGCATGCCCTACCTCGATGTCCTGTACCGTGTCAAGCAAGCGTTCGGCGTCCCGACCTTCGCCTACCAGGTCAGCGGCGAGTACGCGATGATCCTGGCCGCCGCGCGGAACGGCTGGCTAGACGAAAACGCTGTGATCCTCGAGTCGTTAACGGCATTCAAGCGCGCCGGCGCCGATGCGATCTTGACCTATTTCGCCAAACACGCCGCGAAACTATTAAAGTAAACTATTCCATCCCGAGTTCTTGGATCTTCCGTGTCAGAGTGTTGCGCCCCCAGCCCAGGAGCTTCGCCGCGTCCTGACGCCGTCCGGCAGTTTTGCACAAAGCCGTCTCGATCATCGCCCGTTCGAATGCCACCAAGGCTTTCGGGACGATATTGTATTCGCCCATGGCCAAGTGGCGTTCCGCCCAGCGGCGTAGCGTGGCTTCCCAATCGTCCGCGCCGCCCTCCAGGCTGGACTCCTTCAGCTCGGGCGGTAGATCGTCCACATGGATCTCCCGGGCCGCGGCCATGACGGTGAGCCAGCGGCAGACATTCTCGAGCTGGCGGACGTTTCCCGGCCAAGAATACGCGCTCATGACCGACAAGGCGTCGGGATGTAAGGCCTTGGGATCGACATCCAAGTCATGGGCGGCGGTGGTGAGGAAGTGGTTGGCCAATATTCCGATGTCGGTCTTGCGCTCCCGCAGCGGTGGGACGCGCAAACGTATGACGTTGAGCCGATGAAACAAATCCTCGCGAAACGAGCCTTCCTTGACCCGCTGCTCCAGATCCTGGTGGGTAGCGGCGATGACGCGGACATCCACCTTGATGGACTCGTGACCGCCCACGCGATAAAACTGCCCATCCGCCAGGACCCGCAATAAGCGCGTTTGCAACTCGGACGGCATGTCCCCGATCTCATCGAGGAATAGGGTTCCGCCGTGCGCTTGCTCAAAGCGGCCCTGGCGCTGAGTCGCGGCGCCTGTAAACGCCCCCCGTTCATGACCGAAGAGATCGGATTCCAGAAGCTCCTTTGGAATCGCGGCCGTATTGAGCGCGATAAAGGTCTTATCCGCCCGCGGGCTATGGCGATGCAAAGCGCGCGCAATGAGCTCCTTGCCGGTGCCAGATTCGCCCGTTAGCAGGACGGTGATGTTCGAGCGTGACAAGCGGCCGATGGCGCGAAAGACCTCCTGCATCGCCGAGGCCGAGCCGATGATCTCCGAGG
>JBOIDM010000273.1:0-5027 GCA_050740575.1 Gammaproteobacteria bacterium | reverse complement strand
CGCGACATCAACAAGTTCAGCAACAACGTGATGGCGCGGCAGTTGTTCCTCACCTTCGGTGCGGCCGCTCGGCAGGCGCCGGCGACCTTGCTGAAGTCGCAACAGTCGATGCATGATTGGCTACTCGTTCAAGGCTTGGATCCGCAAATGGCCACTCTCGAAAACGGCTCGGGGCTGTCGCGAACGGAGCGCATCACAGCGCGCGAGATGGGGAGATTGTTGCTCGCCGCTTACCGCAGTCCGTTGATGCCGGAATTCGTATCCTCCCTGCCTATCGCCTCCGTGGACGGAACCATGCGCCGGCGGCTGCGCTACACCGGCGTCGCGGGTCATGCCCACATAAAAACCGGCAGTCTGCGCGGCGTCAAAGCCATTGCCGGTTACGTGCACGATAAGTCCGGGCGCACGATTGCGGTCGTCTGCCTCATCAATCACCGCAACGCCGGGGCGGGCGGCGCGGCCCAGGACGCGCTGCTCCGCTGGGTCTATGAGGGAGGGTCCCAAATCCCGCGGTCGGTGACCCGGCAAGCGACGAGGTAGAACCGGATCGCCGGTACACCGCATTCAGAGCATGCCAGCGGCGATTACAGCGAGTCGATTCTCGCTTTAGCCGCAAGCAGTCAAATCTCAGTATGCAACGAGTGCAGCGTCTCCTTTTGATGCTCGCGGTTCTTGAATCGGGTTGCGCAGAGCGGCCGGAAGTTCCGGCAATGGTGCCTGACATCAACACCGCGTCGTTCGCCTCCAGCCGAAAAACGATCGCCATCTCACGGGCACGGGGCGGCAAGGAGACCAGTTTTTTCATGACCTCGGAGATCGATAACGAAGGTTTTCGGAAGGCCCTGAAAATCGCGCTGGAAAAATCAGGACTATTCCGAATCGTGTTTATCGACCTGCACGGTGATTATGTGCTTTATCCCAAGATTGTGTTTCAAGAAGTGCTCCCGGGCCTGTCGATGCGCTCGGTATTGAAGGTCGATTATCGGATCGCGGATGGCTGGAGCGAAAAGGAACTATGGCAGCGGCGGGTGATCTCGAGCTATGACGCGCCTCTGGCCGAGGCGCTGTACGGCGTGAGCCGGGTACGCAAGGCGCATGAAGGATCGGTGAGACAAAACATTCAATCGCTGCTGATGCAATTGAGCGAATTCGTCGCCGCGGACACAGCTCGAAGCCCATCGAGCCCATCGAAGCCACCGGCGGGTGATCCGCGTTAGCCCCACACTCTATCTCCGGGAGCGGGATCTCGAGTGGCAGTTCGTGCGCGCCCCGGGACCCGGGGGTCAGAACGTCAATAAGGTCGCGACGGCGGCGCAGCTTCGTTTTCACATCGGCAACGCCACTTATCTGCCGGAGACGCTGCGCAAGCGCTTGTACTATATCGCGCGTGGGCGCATCGCCAAGGAGGCAACGTTGGTGATCGAGGCCCACCGTTATCGCAGCCAAGAACGCAATCGGCGCGACGCGCTCGAACGCCTTCTGGTCCTCATCCGCCGGGCCGCGATCATCCCAACGCCGCGACTGAAGACCCGGCCGACGAGCACCTCGCGCAGGTTTCGGCTCGAGAGTAAGCGCCGTCGTGGTCAGCTCAAACGCGGGCGTAAGGCCGAACCGGAGGCCGAATCCTAAGCCACTGGCGAACCGTGAACAAGTACGGTTTGGCTTTCGATGCGGGACTGGTATCGCGGCCGCTGGCCTCTTAGAATGGCGGCAACGCTAAACCGATCACATGCGATACGTCGTTTGAGAACGACCGGAGGAATCATGGATATCATGGAGCAAATCAAGACGACCATTCATAGCAATCCTATCGTGCTCTTCATGAAAGGGACACCGGATTTCCCGCAGTGCGGGTTTTCAATGCGCGTTGCAGAAGCTTTGAAGTCCTGTGAGGTGGCGTTCGCGCATGTAGACGTACTGTCACAGCCCGAAATCCGCCAGAACCTGCCCCGCTATTCCAATTGGCCCACGTTTCCCCAGATTTTCATCAATGGGGAGCTCATCGGGGGTTGTGATATCGTGATGGAGCTGCATGAAAAAGGCGAATTACAGAAGATGACCCGCGCCGCGGTAGTCACCGCGGCGCAGTGACACGAACGACGCGGGCCATCGAACGCGCCTCTCGGTAGGAAAATTTCCGAGGCGCCAACCCGCGGGGCGGGCGTTTCCCGGCGTGGCTTATGTCCAGCGATCCGCTGATCCCGTCCTTGCTGGGACCAGCGGGAGCATCTCAGCTTGATGAGGTCTTCCGTGCCCTAAGTGGTGCTTTTATCTATAACGCATTTAGAGCCGTGGTTAGTAAAGTAACCGATTCTTGTAGCGACGCCACCGCGCCGGCCGAATCCCCTTTGTCGGCCGCTACGATCGCTGTATTGAGTCTGCCCTGAGCCTGCTCTATTTCCATACCGGCGTTTTCACTAACGGCTTCATCGCACTGCGCTGACGCCGCACGGGCATGCTCGGCGGTCTCCGGAGCATGTCCTTGCTGAGCATGGCTCAAGGCCTCCTTCGCGTGTTTTAGGGCTTCGGTAACGTATTGCTGGACGGTCTCATGGGCCGGGGCCAAATCGTACGCAAGAGTACTCGTCGCGGTAAGACTGAGCGCGCCCGCGAGGAGTGCGGTTACAAAGTTTTTTTTCATCTGTCTGTTCCTTTTCATCGTGTATACGGGTTAAGAACCTCTACGAAACTGGCCGGCCTCTGCGACCATTCGGTACCTAGCCATGAGGCTCAGGGCATAGACTCCCCCCTGACGACCCTCTTGGGCTTGACCTGCCGCATTTCGCAGGATCTTGGATAGATTAACATGATCCGCGCTCTGCTACACGGGAAGCCCGGCGCGTCGAGCCAACCGCGCGATAGACCCTCAAGCGAGCGCGTGTACTGCAGGGGAAGAAACGGCTGCATCCGGACCGCCCTTCCGTCACTATGCAGAAGAAGGCCGTCCCTCTTCCTCGAGCGTGATATCGACCATCAGTTCGTTGCCGAGATTTTCGAGCACCGCGCATAGCTGCTCGGTCGCGAGCCCCGCGGGAACGCTGAGCTCCGCGGTGACCTTGAACATCACCTCGCCCGACCAGGATGCGCTCGCGCATGTCGATTCCAGCTCATCGATGCTGACACCACGCGTGGCGAGCGCGTGAGCGATCTCTTTGATGATCCCCGGCCGGTCTTGGCCCGTCGTCTCGAGTTTTACCCGGCGCAGACCGAGGACGGGCGGGCGGACGGGCTCCGCCGCGACGGTCACGGTCAAGCCCTCTCGGCGCAGCCCCTCGAGCGCGGATTCCAGGGCGGCGAGTTTTTTTTCCGGGACGCTCGTTTGCAGCAGTCCGGCGAACTGCCCGCCGAGCGTCGCCATGCGGCTGTGCTGCCAGTTGGCCCCGTGAGCGGCGAGGGTCGTCGATAGCAGATCAATCAAACCCGGTTTGTCGGGGCTCGTGGCGGTGAGGACTAGAATTACCGGCATGGTCGAGTACTCCGTGACGTTTTCGTTATGGTTTTACGGCGCTCACGGCGGGAGGCCGGCTAGGCGATCCCGCTACGCACGGGCCTTTCCGCAGCTTCGGCATAAGCTAAGAGCGGCGGGCAGGTGCAGATCAATTGCCGATCCCCGCGCACGTTGTCGATCCGGCCCACGGGCGGCCAGAACTTATCGTCGCGCAGGCTCGCGAGCGGATAAAACGCCTGCTGTTTGGTATAGGGATAGCGCCACGGCTCCTCTAACAGGAGGCCCGGCGGGTGGGGCGCATTGCGCAGGACATTGTTTTCCGAGTCCGCCTCTCCGCGCTCCACCGCCGCGATCTCCTCGCGGATCCCGATCATGGCTTCGCAGAAACGATCCAGCTCGCGTTTGCTCTCGCTCTCGGTCGGCTCCATCATCAAGGTATCGGGGACCGGAAACGACATCGTCGGGGCATGGAAGCCGTAGTCGACCAGCCGCTTGGCGATATCGTCCACCGTGATGCCGGTGGCCTCCTTGATCGGCCGCAGGTCGATGATGCACTCATGCGCGACCAGATTATTCTTTCCTGTATATAGGATCGGATAATAGGCACCCAAGCGACGGGCGATGTAATTGGCGTTGAGGATCGCGATTCGCGTCGCGCGTGTGAGGCCCTCGGCACCCATCATCGCGATGTAGGCCCAGGAGATCGTCAGCAGGCTGGCCGAGCCCCAGGGTGCCCCGGCGATCGGTCCGATGGTGCCGGCGGGCCCCGCGGCGGGATTGACGCCACCGACCACGGGGTGATCGGGCAGATAGGGTGCGAGATGCGCCCGCACCCCGATGGGCCCGACTCCGGGCCCCCCGCCGCCATGCGGTATGCAGAAGGTCTTGTGCAGATTGATGTGGGCGACATCGGCGCCGATGAGTCCGGGCTTGCTGAGGCCGACGAGAGCATTGAGGTTGGCTCCGTCCAGGTACACTTGCCCGCCGTGGTCGTGGATGGTGCGGCATATCTCTACGAAGGCCTCCTCGAAGACGCCGTGGGTGGAGGGGTAGGTGATCATCAGTGCGGCCAAGTCGCCGCGGCAAGCCTCGGCCTTGGCCTTCAGATCGCGGAGCTCGACATTGCCTTCCTCGTCGCAGGCCACGACTAACACATTCAACCCGGCCATGGAGGCGCTCGCCGGGTTGGTGCCGTGGGCCGAGGCCGGGATCAAGCAGACATTGCGGTGTCCTTCGCCACGGACTTCATGGTATTTGCGGATCACGAGCAAGCCCGCGTATTCACCTTGGGAGCCGGCGTTCGGTTGCAGCGAGAAAGCGTCGAAACCGGTGATGCGGCAAAGCCGGTCCTCGAGTTCCTCGAAGAGCTGCAAGTACCCTTGGGTCTGATCGAGCGGCGCGAAGGGGTGCAGCGCGCTGAACTCGCGCTGGGAGAGCGCTTGCATCTCGGTTGTGGCGTTGAGCTTCATGGTGCAAGAGCCGAGCGGGATCATCGCGCGGTCCAAGGCGATGTCCTTGGCGGCGAGCCGCCGCAGGTAACGCATCATCTCGGTCTCGGAGTGAAAGGAATTGAAGACCG
>JBOIDM010000272.1:0-11121 GCA_050740575.1 Gammaproteobacteria bacterium | reverse complement strand
CCCCTCTTCCTTGCGCGCATTGATAAACCACTGCGCCTCGCGCGGGACCCAAAGCGATTCGTCCAGTTCGAGGTGACGGATAGCGCGCCGGATTAGCCGCAACTGATCGTCGCTGTCGACGATCTGGAAGTTCTGGGGCAAACCCGTTTCCTGCCAATGACGCCGGAGCAGCCGGTGCGCGATCCCATGGAAGGTCCCAACCCAAATGGTGTGCAGCGGCGACTCCATGAGAGCCTCGATACGGCTTCGCATTTCCGCGGCGGCCTTGTTGGTAAAGGTAACCGCCAAGACCCCATGCGGCGAGGCTTGCCGCGTTTCGATAAGCCAAGCGACTCGGTGCGCCAGAACGCGTGTCTTACCGCTGCCGGCACCCGCGAGAACCAAGGTATTGGCGGGCTGCGCCGTCACCGCATCGCGCTGCGCGGGGTTGAGAGGATCGATAATACGCGAGACATCCACAATGCGGATTGTATCTGATCTGCCTCGCGCCCGGGCTAGAAAAAGCCGCGGAAAGAAAAGTCCTCGGGCCCCGGTTGCTCCAAACCGGGCAGGAACTAAGCTAAGTAGCGTCCACCGTCCACGCGAATAATTTGGCCGGTACAATAACTTGCGTCCCGGACGAGAAACATGACCGCCGCAGCGCATTCTTCAGGCGTGCCCTGTCGTTGCAGCGGGATCCGCTGCAGTAGCGCCGCGCGCTGCTCTTCGTTATAGAACGCCGGCCAGCTCACCGCTCCCGGCGCCACCGCATTCACCGTGATTCGGGGGGCCAACTCCACGGCGCAGGTCACCGTGATCTCCATCAAGGCAGCCTTTGATGCATTATAGGCTACGAAGCCCTTAAGCGGTTCCCCGAGCACGTGAATATCGACGAAGTTGACGACGCGTCCGGCGCTCGCCTTGTCCTCGGGGCGGTAGTGGGCGCCGAGTAGCGGCGCAAATGCTTGAATCAGCATGAGCGGCGCCCGGGCATTAACCCGCATCATCCGGTCGAATTCATCGGGGGTCAGCTCGCTCAGAGGCGTGGGGCTAAAGAGACTTGCGTTGTTAACCATGACATCCAGCCGCCCAAAGCGCGCGCTGAACCGCCGAACGATCTCGGCAATGGCGTTTTCCTCACCGAGATCGACGGCTATTGCATGCGCCTCTCGTCCTTGTTCCCGCACCGCCGCAACCACCTCGGTCATGCCGCCCGTGCTGCGATGGAACGTAAGCGCGATGTCCATTCCGGCGCGCGCCAATGCCAATGCGACGGCCCGTCCTATGCCGCGCGCCCCCCCGGTGATGAGCGCGACTTGGCCCGCGAGCGGACGATCGGTGGACATGCCTTCAGCGGAATGACGCCGGGTTCGGTGCGTGGCTAAAAGGCCTCAGGGCGTACCCAAGTGCTAACCGAAATTGATCTTGGCCTCGAGATTAGTGCGCGAGTCGGCGTTGTTCAAGGCCTCTTCCAGCTCGATGCGTCCTTCCTTAAAGAGATTGTATAAGGCCGTGTCAAAGGTCTGCATACCTTTAATACCGCTGCCCTCCATGGCTTCCTTGATTTTCTCGAGATCTCCTTTGAGGATCAGTTCGGCGATGTGAGGCGTATTCACCAATATCTCCACCGCCGCACAGCGCTTGGCGTCGATCCCCTGCACCAGGCGTTGCGAGATAATAGCCCGAATATTAATAGCGAGATCCATGAACAACTGTTCACGCGCTTCGAGTGGGAATAGATTGATCACGCGTTCCAGGGCTTGATTCGCGTTGTTGGCGTGCAGCGTCGACAAACAAAGATGGCCCGTGTTGCACAGCTCAATCGCGGCTTCCATCGTCTCCCGATCCCGGACCTCACCGATGAGAATCACATCCGGCGCTTCCCGCAACGCGCTCCTCAGCGCATGCCGGTACGATTTAGTATCGATCCCGATTTCGCGCTGGTTAATGATGGATTTAACATTCGGATGGGAGAACTCGACGGGGTCTTCGATAGTTAGAACGTGACCGCTTGAAGACTGGTTCCTGTGCCCGATCATGGCGGCGAGCGTGGTCGATTTTCCCGAACCCGTTGCCCCCACCATAAGAATCAGTCCGCGCTTGTGCATGACGAGAGCCTTGAGGATTTGCGGCAAGGCCAATGCGTCGATCGTAGGGATCGTGGTCGGAATGCGCCGCAACACCATGGCAGTCTCGCCTCGCTGCCGGAACACATTGACGCGGAAACGCGCCGATTTGTCCGCTAACGCGATGGCGAAATCACACTCCCAATTCGCCTCGAACATCTCTACCTGATGCGGTTTCATGATCCCGTAGGCGGCCGCTTTGGTCATTTCGGCCGTCAACAAGGTCTTACCGACGGAACTCAGGTTCCCTTCGATATTAATCTTGACCGGCGCCCCAGAGGTAAAATGCAGATCAGTACCTTGTTTTTCTATCAGTAGTTTAAGATACGCTGTGATATCCATGGAACCCGACGCCCGTGATTGATATTCGGTTCGGAGACTGGTTCTCGCTCGGCGAAATCGGCCGCCAGCCTTAACGCATCATCCCACTGCGTTCGTCGTCGCTGACCAGATTCAAGTGGTCCAATCCGACGGTCATGTCTCCTGAATTCGCCGATTTTCCCTCCAGCTTGATACGCAGCCGTAGCTCGTTCATCGAATCGGCGTTACGCAAGGCCTCGTCATAGGTGATGAGGTCTTCCTCGTGCAGATCGAACAGAGCCTGATCGAAGGTCTTCATTCCGAGCTCATTCGAGCGCTGCATGATACTCTTGATCTCATGCACATGCCCCTTGCGGATCACGTCGGACATCAGCGGTGTATTGAGGAGGATCTCGATCGCAGCCACCCTCCCGTCGCCACTTTTCTTGCGCAACAGGCGTTGAGAGATTACCCCTTTGAGGTTTAACGAGAGATCCATCAGGAGCTGCGGACGCCGCTCTTCCGGGAAGAAGTTAATGATCCGGTCCATGGCTTGATTGGAGTTGTTAGCGTGCAAGGTCGCCATAGCCAGGTGCCCGGTCTCGGCGAAAGCGATACCGAAATCCATGGTCTTGCGATCGCGGATCTCACCCAACAAGATCACGTCGGGTGCCTGCCGCAAAGAATTTTTTAACGCGATATCCCAGTCATCCGTATCGACCCCGACTTCACGCTGGGTAATAATACAGTTTTTGTGTTGATGCACGAACTCTATCGGGTCTTCGACGGTGATGATGTGACCGTAGCTGTTTTCATTGCGGTGGTCAACCATCGCTGCGAGGCTGGTCGATTTCCCAGAACCGGTCGCGCCCACCATGATAACGAGCCCGCGTTTCGCCATTGAAATTTCTTTTAAGCTCTGCGGCAATCCTAGTTTATCCAGACTCGGCACCTCGGTCGCGATCACACGCAGCACCATGCCGGTATACCCCATGCGCACGAACGCGTTGCAACGAAACCTTCCTATTCCTCCCGGAGAGATCGCAAAGTTAC
Source organism: Gammaproteobacteria bacterium (assembly GCA_050740575.1). Taxonomy (GTDB): domain Bacteria; phylum Pseudomonadota; class Gammaproteobacteria; order JACCXJ01; family JACCXJ01; genus USCg-Taylor. The sequence goes on along the minus strand of JBOIDM010000272.1, from coordinate 7,663 downwards.
ATTCCTTTGTAGCCTCGAATTCCTTGACTTGCTTATCGTTCATGATGGCGTATGCAAGCGCCTTGGTATTGTTTGAGGTCAACTTGGTCTTCGAGACCGGGACGATTTTCCCATCGATTTTTATCGCTGGTGGAAAATCAACCGTAACGAAAAGATCCGATCCCTTCTTCTCGACCATGACCTTCAAAAGGTCTCGCATGTAATTAATAGCTTGTTCGCGCTCCATGGCTTCGCTCCTGACTCAGTTTAGCCGCCGCTTTAGAATATTTCCTTGTTTACCGCCATCGCACGCGCGTCATTACGGCTAACGACATTCCTCTTCACGAGGTCTTGCAGGTTCTGATCCAGCGTCTGCATGCCGAACTGCGCTCCGGTTTGAATCGCGGAATACATCTGAGCCACCTTGTTTTCACGAATGAGATTACGAATCGCCGGAGTCCCGATCATGATCTCGTGCGCGGCCACACGCCCCCCGCCCGTTTTCTTCAACAAGGTTTGCGAGATCACCGCCCGAAGCGATTCCGATAGCATCGCACGCATCATGTCCTTCTCAGCTGCGGGAAATACGTCTACGATACGATCGATGGTCTTCGCCGCCGAGCTGGTGTGTAAGGTGCCGAAAACCAGATGCCCCGTTTCGGCCGCCGTGAGCGCCAGCCGGATGGTCTCCAGATCGCGCATTTCACCCACGAGGATCACATCGGGGTCCTCGCGCAAGGCCGAGCGCAGCGCCTCATTAAACCCCAGCGTGTCGCGGTGGACCTCGCGCTGATTAATCAAGCATTTCTTACTCGTATGTACGAATTCGATCGGATCCTCGATGGTGAGAACGTGTCCGTACTCCTGCTCGTTGACGTGATTGACCATCGCCGCTAGGGTTGTAGATTTTCCGGAGCCCGTGGGTCCCGTGACTAAGACCACGCCACGCGGATAATCGGCAATGTCCTTGAATATCTTCGGCGCCTTGAGATCCTCGAGGGACAGTATGTCAGAGGGAATGGTACGGAATACGGCGCCCGCGCCCCGGTTCTGGTTGAAAGCGTTGACGCGAAAACGCGCGAGGTTCGGGATCTCGAAAGAGAAATCGCACTCGAGGAATTCTTCATAGTCCTTGCGCTGCTTGTCGTTCATGATGTCATAGACGAGGCCATGAACGACCTTGTGCTCCAGAGCGGGGACATTTATTCTACGGATGTCGCCATCCACGCGTATCATTGGAGGCAGGCCCGCGGAGAGGTGCAGATCGGAGGCGCCGTTCTTCACCGAAAAAGCAAGTAGTTCACCGATATCCATTGATTACTCCCCGTCGTATTCTGGAAATCTTAACCCGCCGTCAACGTATCCCGAACGTTGGCGTCGGAAAAAATATAACGTTTGCATGTATCGACCCACGCTTCCATTTCTTTGATCAGGCTGACGCACACTCCAGCGCTGCCGGTATGAGCCCCTCCAAAGCACGCGCTCTGCTGTACTCGCCGAGAATAAGACCAGCGTTCTAGAATCATTATAAAACCCCGCCGTCCTAAAATGCGGCTTACCGCTATCGCAATACTACGATCCCGTATCGCCGCTACGGCACGACGCTTCGGCCGAGAGCCGAACAGTGTGAACCTAATCGCTGTCAGCAAATCGCGAACGAGCTCAGAAATACTCGCTCTCGCAGCCTGCGGTCAACGCCTGTTCGGAGAAAACTATCTACAAGAAGCCTTGCCGAAAATGCACATGCTCGCCGGTCAACTCCTCGAATGGCACTACATCGGCGCCCTACAGTCGAACAAAACCCAGGAAATCGCGCAGGCTTTCACCTGGGTCCATAGCATCGATCGGGAAAAGATCGCACGGCGGCTCAATGAGCACCGGCCGGCTTATCTACCCGCATTAAATGTATGTATCCAAGTTAAGCTCAGCGCTGAAGCAACGAAATCGGGGGTGGCCTTGCGCGATTTACCGGCCTTAGCGCGCGAGGTGCTCGCCTGCCCACGCCTACGCTTGCGCGGTCTCATGGCCCTCCCGGCGCCGAGTAGTCACTTCGACGAGCAACGCGTTAATTTGCGCGCGCTAGCCGAGGCGTATCATACGCTACGCGCCGAAGGTATCGATCTCGACACCTTGTCGATGGGGACATCCGTGGATTTCGAAGCCGCGATTGCCGAAGGTGCGACCATGATACGTATCGGGACGGTCTTATTTGGCCCACGCGGCGCTGCATAAAGGAATTGTGATCTTGTTCGGCGGTATTGATACACTTTGGGCGTGGCGCGACCCCTTGCCTGCAGAAAATCTTCGCCGCCAACGGATAGATAAGCATGCAGGGGCCACCGAAGCAGAGCTGGGCACCGCTATTTGTGCCGATCCCGTCGCACGGGTTCTCGCAGCTAGGCATTAGAAACTTCAATTATAAGTGCGGATGTAATGAAACAAGGTACCATAGCTCTAATCGGGTGCGGCAATATGGGGAGATGCTTGCTTGGCGGCTTGATCGCCGACGGCTACCCGATCCAACGCTTGCGGGTCTCCGACGTCAGTGCGGACCAACTGCGGTTGTTTACATGCCGCTTCCCCGTTTCAACCAGTACCGACAACGCCCGCATCGTCGAAGGCGCCGACGTCGTGGTGCTTGCCGTCAAGCCTCAGGTGATGAAGACGGTTGCCACGGCGCTTGCGGCGGCGATCGGCCGGCAACGCCCGCTGGTGATTTCGATTGCCGCCGGGATAACTACCCTGTCCTTGTCGCAGTGGCTCGGTCCCGAGCTGGCCATTGTGCGCGCGATGCCCAACACGCCGGCGCTGGTCGGTAGCGGTGCGACAGCATTGTTCGCCAACAAATTTGTGCAACAGCAACAACGCGAGATCGCCGAGTTAGTCCTACGCACGGTCGGCCTTACTGTATGGCTGGACAAAGAAACCCTAATGGATGCAGTCACCGCCGTCTCCGGCAGCGGCCCTGCCTATTTTTTCCTGCTCATGCAACTGGTGGAGCGATCAGCCATCGGAATGGGCCTGCCTCACGACTTGGCCCGACTGCTAACCCTACAAACGGCGTTCGGCGCGGCCAAGATGGCGCTCGAATCGAGTGCGGATACGGCCACCCTGTGTGACCAGGTCGCCTCGCCGGGAGGAACGACTGAACAAGCCATCCGGGTTCTTCGGGACGCCGGCCTCAGCGACATCGTCGATCAAGCTCTGAAGGCGGCACAGCGGCGCTCCCAAGAATTAGCCAAACTTTTTGGAGAATCCTGATGGCGGCAACGTATTTCACCGACGCGGGCACATTTCTAATCGAGTCCTTGTTTGGCCTCTATATTCTAACCATCATGCTGCGCTTTCTATTTCAGTGGCTGCGCGCCGATTTCTATAACCCGATCTCGCAGTTCGTCGTCAAAGCCACGTCGCCTTTGCTTCGGCCTTTGCGGCGTTGGATCCCGGGTGTGGGGGGTATCGATATGGCCGCGGTGATTTTGATGTTGGCCTTGCAAGGGATCGAGATCTGGGTCGTTTATGTCATGCGTGGATATCATCCCTCGCTGGGCGGTTTATTGCTTTCATCGGCGGCCGAACTATTGAGGCTTTTGGTCTATGTGTTCTTGATCGCGGTTTTTGTCCGGGTCATTGTAAGTTGGATTAACCCCGATGCGTACAACCCGGCGATGGTGTTGCTTGATACTCTTTCCGAACCATTGCTTGCGCCCGCCCGGCGCTTGCTACCGCCCCTCGGCGGTTTGGATCTCTCGCCGGTGGTCGTGTTGATTGCGCTGCAGATGGTTTTGATGTTATTCATCGCTCCCTTGATGGATCTTGGCCGCAGTCTTTTATGAAGCGCACCTGGTGTCGGGAGCGGGCGGACGGTATAGAGATGCGGCTCCGCGTTCATCCGGGAACCCGTTGCAATCAGGTCGTGGGTGCGTACGGCGACAGGCTTAAGGTAAACATCGCCTCCCCGCCGGTCGGCGGCAAGGCCAATGAAGCGCTGATAGCTTTCCTGGCGCGCGAATTCGCTACTGCCCGATCCCAAATCGAAATCGTCTCAGGGCAGCGTACACCCGACAAACGGGTGGTCATCCGCACGCCCTATCAAGCACCCGTGTGGTGCGGGTCCGATCGAGGCACGTGATTGACCGGCGTTCGCACACGGTCGCAACGTCCACCGCCTGAACCCAAAAGGGAGCCTGGTGCGTTCAAAACGCTATTTTGTAGTCCATGAGCAACGGCGCATGATCCGAAAAGCGCTGTTCCTTATAGATCTGGGCTCGCTGGACCGCCGGAGCTAAGCCCGGAGTGACTATCTGGTAATCGATACGCCATCCCACGTTCTTCGCCCAGGCCTGACCACGGTTTGACCACCATGTATACTGCTCCGGCGCTGAATTGAGACACCGAAATGCATCGACGAAACCCAAATCGGTAAACACCGCGTCTAGCCATGCCCGCTCCTCCGGTAGGAATCCGGAATTTTTCTGATTCGAGCGCCAATTCTTCAGATCGATGGGTTTATGGGCAATATTCCAATCCCCGCACACAATATAATCCCGTTTCTTACGCCGCATCGCTCGCAACACCTCCATGAATCGGGCGAGGAAATCGAACTTGGCTCGCTGGCGCTGCGCGCTTGACGATCCCGAGGGGATATACACTGAAACCACGCTCAATGGGCCGTAATCGGCTTGCAGGAAACGGCCTTCGCGGTCAAAATCGGCCCATCCTAGGCCATGACTTACTTTGTCGGGCGGCCTACGCAAGTACATCGCCACGCCGCTATACCCCTTCTTTTCCGCGTCACAAAAGTACGCGCGGTACCCCCGGATAGTGGTAATCGCTTCCTGGAGATCATCCGCATGCGCCTTGGTTTCTTGAAGGCACAGGATATCCGCCTTTTGCGTGGACAACCACTCGAATAATCCCTTACGGTGGGCTGACCGGATCCCGTTTGCGTTTAGGGTAATAATACGCAACATGGTTCCCCCTAAGAGCTGGATCTTAGCGTGAGCATACGGCCCGAGCCAAACTTGTCCGCGACCGAAGAAATTAAGAAGCTTCATCACCTGCCGATCACTAGCACCGTGACTCTATAGGCACGGCAATAGGAATAGCTCGATATTAGTCAAATCGTCGTTGATAGGCAGCAATATGATTCGATATCATCGAAATCTCTGTGAGAAGCTAGTATTGGTTCTGGTAAGCAGCATCAGCCTTGGTGCGAGCGCCGCCATCAAGTGCTGGACAAATAAGGAGGGGGTCCGCGAATGCGGAAATGCCGTACCCGCCGAATATGCCCAGCAAGGACACACAAAATTCAACGCCCAGGGAGTTGCGGTAGGCCAAAAAAAACGCGCGAAATCGCAAGCGGAGTTTGCCGAAGAGCAACGCATCAAGAAGCAGAAAGCGGAAGAAGACCGCAAGCGTCAAGAAGCCGAAAAGGCCGATCGTGTCCTTCTAGACACCTTCAGTAGCGAAGACGATTTGGTTTTCGCGCGCGAAGGGAAGGTGTCCGCGATCGAAGCGCAAATTCAACTTACCGAATCCCATATTGAGAAAATACAGGTTAACCTCGATCGCATGATTTCGATTGCGGCGGACGTGGAACGCCGTGGCCAGAAACCCACGGAACAGGCGATGGCCGATATTGAAAAGGTACGCGCTCAGATCGCGGACAACCGCTCGTTTATCGAGGCGAAAAGGGCCGAGCAAGAGGCCGTACGGCAACAGTACGCGGTCGACATCGAGCGCTTCAGGAAGCTCACCGGAAAAGAGTGATCGCCCAATCCACCTCTGCTCGTTACCCGTGCAGATAGGGGTTATGCTCCGCCCACCCGGTCGCGCGCGCCGGGATTGGCAATGTGGCGGCTATGAATCAGCGTACCGACGCCTTGATCGGTAAAAATCTCCAGGAGCACGGCATGCTCGACTCGCCCATCGATGATATGGGCGCTCTTGACACCGGTTGCTACCGCGTCCGCAGCCGCCCGTAACTTGGGGAGCATTCCGCCGCCAACCGTACCGTCAGCGATAAGCTCGTTGATGCGTTCAATACTAAGGCCCGTTAGCAGGTGGCCTTGATGATCCAACACCCCGGAAGTGTTGGTGAGAAAAATCACTTTTTCCGACTTTAGGACCTGAGCCAGTTTTCCAGCAACCAAATCGGCGTTGATGTTGTACGATTGGCCATTATCGCCCACCCCGATGGGAGCGATGACCGGAATAAAGTTGCCTTTGATTAACATGTCCACGACCGCCGTATCAATACTGGCCACCTCGCCCACGTGACCGATGTCAATAATCTCGGTGGCCTGCATATTGGGATCATTTCGCGTAAAGGTGAGCTTACGAGCGCGGATGAGATCGCCATCCTTCCCGGTAAGGCCAACGGCCGTCCCTCCATGCTGGTTAATAGAATTAACGATTTCCTTGTTGACGAGACCACCGAGCACCATTTCCACGATGTCCATGGTTTCATCGTCCGTGACCCGCATCCCCCCGACAAATGTACTCTCTTTCCCTAAGCGCTGTAGCAACTGACCGATTTGCGGCCCTCCGCCATGAACCACGACGGGATTGATCCCGACGAGCTTCATTAATGCGATATCACGAGCGAAGCCGCTCTTCAAGGCCGGGTCGACCATGGCATTTCCGCCGTACTTGATGACGACCGAGCGGCCCGAAAAACGGCGTATGTATGGCAGCGCTTCTGAGAGAACGCGTGCGATCTCGATCGGCTCGATGAATTGAGATGCCATGTTGTGCGCTCGCGCGGACGCCGGTTGAGCTTCCCGCTAGCAGCCTTCAGAACGGTAATTGAAGGCCCGGATCCAAGGCGTGAATTCGATGCCGAAACGCGGTTTGCACGCGCTCTAATGCGGCGGGGTCGTCACCCTCGAATCGCAACACCAAATACGGCGTCGTATTGGAGGGCCGAATGAGGCCCCACGCATCCGGCCAGTCAACGCGCAACCCATCCACCGTAGTGATTTCCGCGCCGTCGAATACAGCTGCCTCGCATAAGCGCGCCATGAACCGGGCATGGTCGCCCTCAGGCATATCGATCTTGAGCTCGGGTGTGACCACGCCACCCGGCAGCTCGGCGAACACCTGCGTGGGCGGTCGCCCGTCTTGCACCAGGATTTCCAGCAATCTGGCTGCTGCATAGAGCGCATCGTCGAAACCGTACCAGCGCTCTTTGAAGAAAATATGGCCACTCATTTCGCCCGCAAGCGGCGCATCGGAAACGCGCATCTTGGCTTTTATCAACGAGTGTCCGGTTTTCCACATGACGGGCTTGCCACCGTGATCCTCGATGACCCGCCGCAAGTGCCGGCTGCATTTTACATCGAAGATGATCTCCTTGCCGGGGTTCCGCGCCAGCACATCGCGCGCAAATAACATCATCTGCCGGTCCGGCCATATGATATTACCCTCGCCATCGACGACGCCCAAGCGATCGCCGTCGCCATCGAAAGCAAGCCCGAGATCGGCGCGTTCCGCTTTAACGGCGGCTATCAAATCTCGTATTTTGTCAGGTTGTGCAGGTTCCGGTTGATGGTTGGGAAAGGTCCCGTCAACCTCACAATAAAGCTCCATTACATCGTGGCCAAGAGCAGTCATGAGCCTAGGCGCTAGCAAACCAGGAACTCCGTTTCCGCAATCAACGACCAGCTTCAAGCCATTTGCG
>JBOIDM010000271.1:0-3335 GCA_050740575.1 Gammaproteobacteria bacterium | reverse complement strand
GTCCGAGCGAGGGCTCGCGCAGACAAATGCAGGCTTTCTTCCCGAGGCGATTCAGCGCATCCCCGAGTCCGACGGTCGTCGTGGTCTTACCTTCGCCGGCCGGGGTCGGGGTCATGGCCGTGACTAGGATCAACTTCCCGTCCGGACGCGCGGCAAGACTATCGACATAGTCCAATGACACCTTGGCCTTGTAATGGCCATACGGTTCGAGGTATTCATCCGCGATCCCGAGGCGGTCGCGGGCGATATCGACGATGCGCTTGAGATTTGCCGCTTGGGCGATTTCGATGTCAGAAGCCATGTCAGTCCTCCGTTGATTTATGACCGCATAACGCTAAGGGCGCGGCCTGATTTTTATGCGACAGCGAATTTCTGACCGGGTGATGAGTTACCTCCCGTCGCGCTGCTATTCTAGCGTAGACCCTCGAATTGTGAAAAAGGCAACGGAATTCGGGGTACGGCGCCGGCACCCCTCCATGTGCAAGTCTACCGCCGCGCTGTCGCGGGTTGGGAGCTCGAAAACTACGCCACGGGCGATCGCATCGAGTTCCGCTCTGTCGGATTAAGCCTCCCGATCGAGACGGTCTTCGAGAACGTCTGGCGGTAGCGGAGCGGCTACGCCGAACTGAGCCGAGCACGCCAACATCGATAGGCATCAAGCCAATGGAGCACGCATGCCACATCGCCGAGCCGCCAGCGGGCGGCGGTTTCGCCGTCGCCGACCTTGACGGACTGACCCCCGACGACGTTAACCGTGACAAAACCGTCCTCATCGGTGATGTCGTCACCAATGAAGACCGGCACACGCCCGGCGAATGGCCCTTCCTCCATGAACGCAGCGATCGCCTTGCCCTTGTCCATTCCGCCCGGGCGGATTTCGTAAACCATGCTGCCCGCGAGCAGGACAAACCGCTCGCCAAGCGTTTGCGTCCAGTCCGTCATCAGCGCTTCGACCTCCGACTCGAGGCGCGGTGCGAGACGATAATGGAGCGCCAGACTCAGGCCCTTGTCTTCCAGCAGCAACCCGGAGCGGGTATCCGCGAAGCGGGCTAGCGCATCCCGCGCCTCGGACATTTCGCTCGGCCGTTCCATGCAGATGAGCTGACCGCGTGCAGTACGGCGTTCCGCGCCATGCTGCCCGGCCACAGGCAACCGGAGAGGCGCAAACAGGCGGTCGAGGTCCACGATGGGACGTCCGCTGATGAGCGCCACCGGCACCAACCCCTGCAGCGACGAGATGGTTGCAACCAGCTCTGGCTTAAGCTCGACCGCTTGGGGGTGGTCTGCAAAGTCGACTAACGTGCCATCGACGTCCAGGAAGAAGGCCCAGTGTTCCGCGAAGTCCGGGACGAAGCCCTTCATGTCCGTGGAATTCTTACCGATTGCAAGAGAAGCTCGCTACGTTCTGTGCCCGTGTTCCGCAACACTCACAACCCCGGCCGCCAACTCTTCGGTGCCGGATACCGGGGTTTTCGAACCGGCCATGGCCAAGCCCCCTGATACGCCGATCAAAACCGCGCCCGCGATCGTCAGGGCGTCCGGGATCTCGCTCCAAAGGATCCAGCCGATGGCGCTTGCGAAGATCACGGTCGTATAGGTATACGGCCCCACGCGCGCGGCCGGGGCGAGCGCATAGCCACGGGTGAGCAGTAACTGCCCCTTGGTCGCAAAGAAACCCGCGAGCGCCATGAGTGCAAGCGCCGACACAGTCGGCGTTTGCCAGCTCCAGAGCAAGGGCACGGCGGAAACGACCGTGGCGATGGCGGTAAAGTAAAAAACGGTGCGCACCGAGGGCTCGGTCGCGGACATGCCGCGCACCGACACCATCGCGACGGCGGCCAGTAAGCCCGAGAGGGCTCCGATCATCGCGGCGGAGGTGAAAAATCCGCTTCCGGGTTTCAGGATCAACGCTACCCCCAGAAACCCAACTACTGCCGCCCAACCCACCCGCCACGACATCGTCTCCCCCAGCCACAGCAAGGCGATGGGCGCGATGTAAAGCGGCGCGCTGAAGTTGAGCAGCACGGCCTCGCCGAGATTCAAGTGCCCGAGCGCATAGAAGAAGCAATACATCGCGGCGAGACCGGAAAACGATCGCAGCAGGTGCCGAGAGAACTGCGCCGTCGCGAGACCCGAGACACCGCCCGCGCGGATCCAAGGCAGCAGCGCCACCAGGCCGAAGCCGTTGCGCAAAAACACCACCATTTCGTTCGGAAGCTCGCCGGAGGCGATGCGGATGGCGGTGCTCATGAGCGCCATCATCAGCGAGGCCCCGACGGCACAAAGGGCGCCACGGGTCATAGTGTGAATAACCATCCCGGCCAGACTGCTCAATAAGAACGCACGATCATTCTACTTTACATTTAGGGCAAGGCGCCGGTATCCCGTAGTCGCTGCGCTAGGACGGCCATGAGGGTTCGCGACGGGTTACTGGGAGCATGCATTAAATCCCAAGTTACTAAATCACGCCGGTTCTGGTAGCATCGCGCTTCATGCACGCTGAAAGCAGCTCCTTCGGCCGTCCCCGCCAGCCTGTCCCATGACTCGTTTTATTTTTGTCACCGGCGGTGTGGTGTCGTCGCTCGGCAAGGGGATCGCATCCGCCTCGCTAGGGGCGCTGCTCGAGGCGCGCGGGCTCAAAGTCACGCTCATCAAGCTCGACCCCTACATCAACGTCGATCCCGGCACCATGAGCCCGTTTCAGCACGGCGAGGTGTACGTGACCGAGGACGGCACGGAAACCGACCTCGATCTCGGTCATTACGAGCGCTTCGTGCGCACGCGCATGGGCAAGCGCAACAACTATACCACCGGCCGCATCTACTGGAACGTCATTCGCAAGGAACGCCACGGCGATTATCTCGGAGGCACCGTTCAGGTCATCCCGCACATCACCGACGAGATCAAGGGCTGTATCCGCAGCGCCGCCGAGGGCGCGGACGTCGCCATGGTGGAGATCGGAGGTACGGTCGGCGACATCGAGTCCCTCCCCTTCCTCGAGGCCATCCGCCAATTTCGCATCGAGATCGGGCAGAAGCAAACCCTATACATCCATCTGACCTTGGTCCCGTACATCGCCTCGGCGGGGGAAATCAAGACCAAGCCGACACAGCATTCCGTCAAGGAACTGCGCTCGATCGGTATCCAACCCGATATTCTGCTCTGCCGCGTGGACCGGCCGCTACCGCCCGGCGAACGCAAGAAGATCGCGCTCTTTACCAACGTCGAGGAGCGCGCCGTCATCTCGGCCATCGACGTGGACAACATTTACAAGATCCCGCTCATCTTTCATGAGCAGGGCCTCGATGCCATCGTCGTCGATCGGCTGGCGCTCG
>JBOIDM010000270.1:0-1850 GCA_050740575.1 Gammaproteobacteria bacterium | reverse complement strand
CACTTGATATGAGCATCGCGACCAAACGCGGTGACGGTGGGCAAACGAGTCTGGTCGGGGGCGATCGCATCTCGAAGGGCGAGCTGCGCGTGGAAGCCTACGGCAGCATCGACGAGCTGAATTCGGCGATGGGATTCGCGCGCTCGATTTGCGATGACGCCGAGGTTTGCGATCTTGTCAAGGCGATCCAGCGCGAGCTTTTCGCGCTCGGCTCGGCGGTCGCCACGCCAGTCGAGAAAAGAAAGAAACCTCCGCCCGTCAACGCCGAGATGGTCGAGACCCTCACCGAACAGGTCCACCGCATCGAGGCCATCGAAGGCGTACTCTCCGATTGGTCGCTCCCCGGCGAGCATCCGGCCGCATCGGCATTCGACGTGGCACGCACCGTGTGCCGCCGGGCGGAACGCGATCTGGTCCGGCTGATAGGCTCCGGCGAGGATATCGACCCGGCCGTCTTGGCCTATCTGAACCGCCTCTCCGACCTCTTGTGGTTGTTCGGCCGATTGATCGAAGCGCGCGCCGGCCTCGACGCCTCGTTGCGCGAGGAGAAGCACAAGGGCAATCGCTGGTCGCGCGCCTGGTGACGGCGTAGACCCTCGTTCAAGCCGCGAGTTGCTCCATCGCGGGTGTGTATTTGCCGAGCGTCGCGTAGCCGTTGCACTTGGCGCGGTGGTAGAGCGCCTTCTGGGCCGCGCCGACGTTTTCCGCTTTGCCGGCCCAGATCTTCAAGGCCGGATCTTGGAGGGCGCGGCCGTACGAGAAGCTGAGCGGCCACGGGTGCTTCCTGGACATCGCGTTCATTGCATTGAGGTGTGCCGTCGCGGGCTCGGCCTTCTGGCCGCCGGAGAGGAACACGATGCCGGCGACCGCCGCCGGAACGGCATGATGCAGGCAGCGCACGGTCATTTCGGCGACCTCCTCGACGCTGTTTTGCGCGGGGCACTGCTTCCCCGCGATGACCATATTGGTCTTGAGGATGAGATGTTCCAAGACCACGCGCTGTTCATAGAGGTTCTGGAATACCCGCCGCAACACGGCTTCGGACACCTCGTAGCAGCGCTCGATGGTGTTGTCCGCATCCATCAGGACCTCGGGCTCGACGATGGGCACGAGCCCTTGTTCTTGGCAGAGCGCGGCATAGCGTGCCAAGGCGCTGGCGTTGGCGTTGAGGCAACCGCGGGTCGGGATCCCGTTGCCTATGGTGATCACCGCACGCCACTTCGCGAAGCGGGCGCCGAGGTTCCGGTACTCGATCAAGCGCTCGCGCAGTCCATCGAGACCTTCGGTGATCTTTTCTCCCGCCAGGAAGGGCATGTCTTTAGCGCCTTGATCGACCTTGATACCCGTGATCACCCCGGCCTCGGGGAGCGCTTTAGCGAAGGGGATCCCAGCGGCGGTCGATTGCCGCAAGGTCTCATCGAAGAGAATCATGCCGCTCACGTGCTCGCCGATCCCTTGGGTGGTAATCAGCAGATCCCGGTAAGCGCGCCGGGTTTCTTCCGTGGAGGCCACCTGGATGGAGTCGAAACGCTTCTTGATGCTCGGGAAGCTTTCGTCGATGGCGAGAATTCCCTTGCCGGGAGCGACTAATGCTTCGGCCGTTTGCCGCAGATCGGACATGGCGTGTTCCTCTGGTTCATGTTAACGATAGTTTAGCGCCGGTCGCGTGGAAACCGTCATTCATAACGCCGATTCCGCGGCCAGCTCCCCTACACGCACGATTTTCATGCCGTTGGTTCCACCTTGTTTACCGCGCAAATCGCCTTTGGTAATGACTACGATATCTTCTTCGTGGATCGCGCCGCGCTCGAGCAGGATATCGATCATTTCACGGTTGACTCGCAGGAAAT
>JBOIDM010000269.1:0-5847 GCA_050740575.1 Gammaproteobacteria bacterium | reverse complement strand
GACCAAGTTCGTCCAATTTTGACGCGGCGCGTGAGACCTCGCTTCCGCTCCTGGACCGCGAATTCGCCAACCTTGTTACTCGCTGAGCTAAGCACACTCCCGGGACCATCGCCGAGCGCACAACGAGGAGTTAAGATGCATTGGAAATGCGGTTAATGCAGCGGGTGGCGCCAGCGAAGTCCCTTAAAGCGGCTGTAATCGCGGTCGGTCGTAATCCATTCGCTACCGGATTCGATGGCGAGGGCCGCGAGAAAAGCATCAGGAACCAGATTACCCTTAACGCCGGCTTCCCGGCACAGGCGGCAAAAAATGTCCCAGTGGCGTGAACCCGGCGCTACCCGAATGCAATTGGGTTGGTCCCGCAGCTCCCCCGCGAAGGCCAGTGCCTGGCCGAGCGAACTCGGAGGATTGAAAACCTTCGGGTGCGTCATAACACGAAGAAAGCTACTTAACACAAGGTCGGACATTCCGAACGCCTGATCCGAATTGATGAGATCTTCCAACCAATCGCGAAACGCGTCATGGTTGGGGGCATCTTGCCGATGCGCATAAATCAAAACGTTAACGTCCAGCAGCATCATTCGATGCTTCGATCCATTCAACGAGTGTCGCGGAATCGTCGAGGTCGATGCCTGGCCGGACGCCTTTCCCTCGTACCGTCGTGAGCTTGACGCGCATGCGTTTCTGACAAACCTGCCGGCGAGCAAGCATTTCTCTTAAGGCGTCTTCAACAACCAAGGTCAGCGTTTTGTTGCTGGCCTGTGCGAGCTGCTTAACTTCCGCGAGCAAGCGCTCGTCCAGGCGCACGGTGGTTCGCATGCGTCAAAGCATACGTGCTATGCATCAAGATGTCTACATGAAAACCGCTACCGGCGATGCGCGCTTAACCTCGATGGACTTGGCAATCAACAGCGGCTGCTACTCCAGTCCCAGCTTTTCCAGCCGGTAGCGCAATGCCCTGAGGGTGATCCCAAGCAGTTTGGCCGCCACGGTCTTGTTCCAGCGCGCTTGCTCGAGCGCGGCGAGGACCTGTTGCCGTTCGATCTCACTGAGATATCCCTCGATCCCCTCCTGGCACGCCGGTTCACTCGCATGCCGAGGAAGATCGAGGTCACGCGCTTCGATCCGGTCGCCATCGCACAGTGTCAGGGCGCGTTCGAGGATGTTTTCGAGCTCTCTTACATTGCCGGGAAAAGGATAGCGCGCGAGTGCTTGCATCGCCTCCTCGGCAATCCGCGGGATCGGTCTATCCGCTCCCGTCAGGCGCTTCAAGATGAATTCGACGAGACCCGGAATGTCCCCGCCCCGCTCGCGCAACGGCGGCACGCTCAATTGAATCACATTAATTCGGTAATAGAGGTCCTGGCGGAAACGCCCTTCCTTGACTAGGGCGGCGAGGTCCTTGTGCGTGGCACTCAGGATCCGTACATCGACGGCAAGCTCTTGCTGCGCCCCAACCGGCCGGATGGATTTCTCCTGGATCGCGCGCAGCAACTTGACCTGCATGTGCAGCGGCAGCTCGGCGGCCTCGTCCAAGAACAAGGTGCCGCCCTGGGCGGCTTGAAAGAGACCCGGTTTGTTCGCGACCGCCCCCGTAAAGCTGCCTTTCATGTGCCCGAAGAACTCGCTTTCGAGCAGATCGCCGGGGATCGCCCCGCAGTTGACCGGGACGAACGGGCGTACTGAACGCGCGCCTTGCTCGTGGATCATGCGCGCTACGAGCTCTTTGCCGGTCCCCGACTCGCCGCTAATATAAACCGGCGCCTGGCTGCGCGCCACTTTCGCAATGGTCGCGCGGGTCTTTTGCATCGCCTCGGACTCGCCTATCAACCGCGTCTCGGGTTCCGGGCGTCCATCGGAAAGCTTGAGCGCCGTCGTGACCAAGCTGCGGAGCACAGGTAGATCGACGGGTTTGGTAACGAAATCAAACGCCCCCGATTTCAATGCCTGAATAGCGGTTTCCATGCTGCCATGGGCAGTGATGACCGCGACCGGTGTGCTCGGGCACGCACGTTGAATATAAGAGACGAGATCGATTCCATCGCCATCGGGTAAACGCATGTCCGTGAGGCAGAGATCGAAGTTCTGCTGCTTCAGCATCTCGCGGGCCTCGCTGAGATTGACGGCGCTCCGGCAAGCGATGTCCATGCGCTTGAGCGTGATGCTCAGCAACTCCAATATGTCCGGTTCGTCATCAACGATGAGCGTTAGCGGCTTAGACATTTAGGCGATCCACTGCTGGCGTTGGGGGTGTGCGAAGCTGATCCGGAAGCAACAGCCGTTGGCGCTATTCTCATGCAGGCTCAACGAGGCCTGGTTGCACTCGCATAACTCGCTCGCGAGGTAAAGGCCAAGCCCACTTCCGGGCGAGTTCCTGCTCACGAAGGGCTCGAAGATCGAATCCACGATGTCCTCGGGGATCCCCTTGCCGTAGTCGATGACATCGAGAAAGGGCGCCCCGGAGATAGGTTTAAGGCCGCACCTCAATTCCAGCGTGGGCGTGCCCTGGCTGTAACGTAAGCCGTTCTCGCAGAGATTCCATAGCACCTGGTGCAGTTGGCTGCGATCCATGACGATCTCGATGTCCTCCGTCTCCATATGGACGAGCACGCGTTCGGTCGGGACTTGCACGCGCGCGGTAAACTCGCTAACGAATCCTTCCAACCAGGGCTTGACCGCGAAGATCTCCGGCGCGGAGCGGTCACGGCGGCCGATGGTCAGTACGTTGTCGATGATGCGATTTACCCGCTCGGAATGCCCCTTGATGATGCGCATAAGGTTGCGGTCTTCCTCGGTGCGCTCGTTGGACTCGGAGAGCAATTGCGCGGCATGGCTAACCGCCCCGAGGGGATTCCGGATCTCATGGGCGATGCTCGCGGTCAGCCGCCCGAGCGAGGCGAGCTTGAGCTGCTGCGCGCGCTGCCGCATCGCCGCGGCGTCTTCGATGAATACCAAGGTCGCCGCCGTCGGCCCGGATCCCAGC
This sequence comes from Gammaproteobacteria bacterium, assembly GCA_050740575.1. Lineage (GTDB taxonomy): Bacteria > Pseudomonadota > Gammaproteobacteria > JACCXJ01 > JACCXJ01 > USCg-Taylor. Next base: position 2,864 of record JBOIDM010000269.1, on the reverse strand, counting down.
TCCGCCCGCGATACCAGGAGATCCGTGCCGCGCGATGGCGTGCGCAGGACTTGTGCAGGAGGCGCGTGGATCGGCCAACTATCGAGCTGCTGCGCCAGATCCCAGGCAAGCATGGCCAAGGGCCGGGCCGGTACCGGCTCCGCGATCCCGAGCAGCGCTTTTGCCGAGTGATTAGCCAAACGCACTCGACCCAGGGCGTCGAGAACCACGATCCCCGAGCGCATGCGCTGCACGATCTGCTCGTTGAGCCGCTCAAGCTTTGCGACATCGGCTCCTCGCCGCGCCGCGAGGGCTTCGCTAACGCGGAGCCGCCCGGCGAGCGCGTGGCCCAAGAGAGCGGTCGCGAAAAACGTCGAACCGAGAAAGCCGGCTTGGGCGTAGTTCGCCGTGACAGCGTCACCGTATAACCAAAAATAGGCTTCTTCGCACAACACCGCAATCGAAGCGGCGCCTGCGAACAAGAAAGCGGTGCGGCCCTCGGTCAGCATGCTCCCGAGCGCGATGCTGACGAGAAGCAGCATCCCCATGCCGCTCCCTACCCCGCCGCTGGCATACATCATCGTCGTGAGCGCCACGGTGTCTATCAAGACCTGGCCCAATACGTGAGTGCCAAAATAGAGTGGCCTGATCTCCACAATGATCTGGACCAGGATCGCCAACAGAAGATATCCATAAACCGCCGCGGCGAAGGCACCAGGATCGTTCTGTCCAAGTGGCGGCGGCAGCTGCCCTGTCCAGACGAGCGCCGTAAAGAACCCGGACAGGATCAGGCGGTAGAGGCCGAAGCAGCGAAGAGCGGTCCAGGCCGCCGGCGGCGGATCGCGCAATACGCCGATGGTTTCATGAGAGGCATGCCGAGTGGGTCCCGGAACCTCTGTAACCGTTGTGCTCAAGTTTGGAAGGACGGCTCGCGAGAAAAAATTTCCATGTATTATCGGCGTTAGTTATTATTAGAATTCACTGCGTCAGTCGTTAGCGGCCAATGCGTTATGAATCTTCACGAATATCAAGCCAAGAAACTGTTCGAGGAATACGGGATCGCGGTGCCCCCGGGCAAGCCCGCGCATTCGATCAAGGAAGCCTTACGCCATGCGGCGGAACTGCACGGACCCTGGGTCATCAAGGCTCAAGTTCATGCCGGCGGACGCGGCAAGGCCGGGGGCGTAAAGTTCGCGGACAGCATCGAAAAGGTCGAGAGCATCGTGCGCGACATGCTCGGTATGCAGTTGATTACCAGGCAGTCGGCGCCAACCGGGCAACCCGTCAATTGCGTCTTGGTGCAGCGCGCATCGAATTTCGTGGCCGAGATTTATCTCGCAATGGTGGTCGATCGCGGGACCAAACGCCTCGCCGTCATCGCCTCGCGAGCCGGCGGGATGGACATCGAAGAGGTGGCGGCCTCGGAGCCGGACAGGATCCTGAGCCTCACCATCGATCCGATCCTTGGGTTGCAATCGTTCCAAAGCCGCCGCATCGCTCAGGCCTTGGGGCTCGATGCGACCCAAAACAAGCAACTGTCCGCGATCCTGGCGGCGATGTTCCGGCTCTTTCTCGAGAAGGACTTGAGCCTTGTTGAGATCAACCCCTTGATCATCACCGATACGGGCGAGCTCCAAGCCCTGGACGCCAAGATCTCGATAGACGATAACGCGTTGTACCGCCAAGCGGCGCTTGCTGAGTGGCGCGATCCCACCCAAGAGGACCCGAAGGAGAACATCGCCCGGCGCTACGATCTGAACTATGTGAGCCTCGAGGGCAACATCGGTTGCATGGTGAACGGAGCGGGATTGGCAATGGCAACCATGGATGTCATCAAGCTGCACGGCGGCCTGCCGGCTAATTTCCTCGATGTCGGCGGCAATACGACCGCGGACAAGGTAGCGGAAGCTTTCAAGCTCTTGGTGTCCGACACCAAAGTCAAAGCCATCCTGGTCAATATCTTCGGCGGCATCGTGCGTTGCGATCTCATCGCCGAGGGTATCATCCAAGCCGTCAAGGAAATCGGCGTCAATGTGCCCGTGGTTGTCCGGCTCGAAGGTACCAATGTGGATAGAGGCCGGAAAATCCTTGCCGAGACAGCGTTTTCAATCGCGGCCGCCGAAGATCTCGGCGACGCCGCTCGCAAGGCGGTGGCCGCCGTAGGGGGTGCTTGATGGCCATACTCGTCGACAGGAATACCCGTGTAATCTGCCAAGGATTCACCGGCAGGCAGGGAACGTTCCATTCGCAACAGGTGATCGAGTACGGCACCAGGCTCGTGGGTGGGGTCACGCCCGGGCGCGGCGGGGAGACCCACCTCGGTTTGCCGGTGTTTGACAGCGTCTACGAAGGCGTGCGCGAGACCGGGGCGGAGGCAAGCATGATCTTCGTGCCGGGGCCTTATGCCGCGGAGGCCATCGCGGAAGCCGCCGATGCCGGGATCCGCATCATCGTCTGTATCACTGAAGGGATCCCCATCCGTGACATGCTCAAGATCCGGTGGAGTCTGGGTCAGTATCCCGAAACGCGGCTCATCGGCCCTAACTCTCCCGGCATCATCACCCCCGGGCAGTGCAAGATCGGCATCATGCCGGCCAGCATCCACCGGCCGGGTTGCGCGGGCATCATGTCCCGCTCCGGCACGCTGAACTACGAGGCCGTGCATCAGACTACACAACTCGACCTAGGACAGAGCACCTGCATAGGCAATGGCGGCGATCCCATACACGGAATCGATTTCGTCGAGTGTTTGCAGTTATTCGAACAAGATCCGGAGACCCGAGGCATCATTTTGGTCGGCGAAATTGGCGGCACGGAAGAAGAAGAGGCGGCGGAATATATTCAGGCGCATGTTACCAAACCGGTCGTCGCTTACATCGCTGGAG
>JBOIDM010000268.1:0-9298 GCA_050740575.1 Gammaproteobacteria bacterium | reverse complement strand
CGGAGATCGACTACGCCAAGGCCCTGGCCGAGTACGCCGAGGCCGCCGCGCAGCTTCAGGCGATCCAGCGCTTGCGCCAACGCTCCGGGCGGGGCTAGATCGCCCCTGCGGCCCGGCGGTCCCGGCGGATCACGGATTTGCTCGGCCGTCCGATTCAAATTATTCTGGCGCACGAAAGCCAAGTGGCCAGGTTTTGCATAAGCACGTCCCTCCTTGGTGTCAGCTCCCCTGACCGAGTAAACGCCACTTTTTGTTTATCGGTGGACCATGGAACACACTGGATGCCCTACTGGGGGCTATCTACTTTAAGGAACTCGAATGATCGAGGAAGATGACAAACAGTTTTCTGACGATCTGTTGCGTGAGGACGATGTCGGCCTTGTCCTCCGCGGCCACCTACACATTGAACATCAACTCATTGAACTGGTTTCTACATGCCTATCATTCAAGCAGCGTTGTGATTGGAGCCGAATCTCATACCTCGCGAAGGTAGATCTGGCTCTTGCATCTGGCCTTCCAGAAAACAGGAAGAAAGTGTTGGAGAAGCTCAACACCCTCCGAAACACGTTTGCGCACTCTTTGAGCGCCACGATCTCGAAAAAGGACATCCTTGATTTGTACAACTGCCTTTCCGAGCCCCTTCGCGAAGGCCTAAAAGTAACCCACAAAGCCATAGGCAGAGGAGATCTCTCCGAGCCATCGAGTTTGGAACCAAGAGATTTGCTGATCTTAATCTTTCTTAACGTGCGTCAGGCCATTAAAGCTGCTGTGATCACGCTGCGAGACCCGGTGTAGGGCACGGTGAGGAACGAACCGCATCGCTCGCGGAGGCGGCACTCGCGGCCTCGCGTGGCGTTGGTGCGTCGTCGATCGCTGTGTGCTCCTTGACCGTGGTATCATAAGTCACACAAAGCGGCGACTATGGAACGACCATGGTTACAATAACCCGCAAACTGGAAATCCCTCAAGACCGCACCGTGGTCATTAAGCTGCCGGACACGGTACCACCGGGTCCGCATAAGGTGGTGGTCATCGTCAGTGAGGAGACCACCGACCGTACTTCCTCGGACTCGAACGCCGAGGAACTCATGCGCTTTGCCGGAACCATCCAAAGCTTTTCCGGGATCGATGGACTGGAATACCAACGTCGTATCAGGGCCGAGTGGGAATGAATTTCCTGCTCGACACGAGCACGATCATCTCCCTCATCAATGATCGCCTGGCCATAGGGGCTCCCAGCTGGACGATACGGTTAACCGAATCGGCGTAGAATTGATCGCCGGAGGTTCCTATGGCGCGTCAGTTTGATATCGTTGTCGAAAAGGATTCGGCGGGGTATTTCGTTGCGTCGGTGCCTGCGCTGCCCGGCTGCCATACTCAAGCGAAGTCGCTCGACGAGTTAATGGAGCGCATCCGGGAAGCCATCGAGGTTTGCCTTTAGGTCCAAGGCGAACCACCGGAGCCCCTCGATTTCGTCGGAATCCAGCGGATTACGACTGCCGTGACCTTGCTTGCCAGCCTCACCGGCAAGGAATTAGTTGCCATATTGAAGAAAGCTGGGTTCGAGGGGGTCAAGGGTAGCCATCATTTTTTTCGGCACGCCGACGGTCGATCCGCCGTTGTTCCGGTGCACGCTGGTGAGACTATCGGCCCGGGGTGGTTCAGCAAAATCCTCCGCGCCTGTGATCTCAATCGAGAGCAGTTCCAGAAACTCCTCTAGGCGACCGTCGTCGCGAGCCGCTACCACACCACAGGTACGCGATAGCGTTTAAAGATGGGGTCGGAGGTCACCACTGTGAAGCCTTCAAGCCGTGCCTGCGCGATCAGCATGCGGTCGAAGGGATCTTTGTGTGGTCCGGGTAAGCGACCCGCCGCGAGCGCATGGGGCAGGGAGATCGGCACCGGCTTGAAACCTTCGCGGCGGAGGTGTTCATCCAGTCCGTCGACAAACGCCGCGGCCACGGATAACTTGCCGAGCCGATATTTGGTGGCGATCTCGAAGCCGCTCGCGCTGCTGACGAAGGCCTCGTTTTCCGGGTCGGCGACCACTTCGCGGGCATCTGCGGAGAGCATGGAGAGACTTCCCAGCCACCAGATCAGCACGTGGGTGTCCAGTAAGAGGTTCACTTTTGGCGCAACGGATCATGCTTGTAGCCATCTTCCATCACCTCCAGAACGTCATCTGGCAATGGGTCGAAGAAGGCGTCGGACCATTGGACAAGCCCTTTCAGGCGTCCGGGTTCGCGCTTCGGCTTCTCGATCGGGACCAGCTTGGCGATGGGCTTTCCGGACTTGGCTATGATGATCTCCTCGCCCGCGGCAGCGGCCTCCAGTAGGCGCGAGAGGTTGGTCTTGGCTTCGTGCACGTTGACAATGGTCATGGTAGGTATCCATGCTGACTTAGCTAAGTAAGTTAGCTTAGTCTCGTGGGTGAGTCAAGCGATGAGGTACCAAGGCCCTGCCCGAGTATGCCGAGGCCGCCGCGCAGCTTCAGGCGATCCAACGCTTGCGGTAACGCTCCGAGCGGAGCTAGCTTACCCCTCCGGCCCGTTGGATCACGGGTTTGCTCGCCCGTCCGCTTCCGATGCCAACTATTGAAGCTGGATAACCTCTGCGCCCACAATCTGCAAGATGCGCACTGGTTGGTCTAGTATTCCTGGTAGGAACAGAACGGGTTCGTCACTTCGAAAAGTTATCACGGGTTCGTTTGGCTCAGGACCAAAGTGCACGCCTAACCTCGCATTAATCGGTTGCCCAGTAAAGGTTGCTAAGACCGTGACGGGGACGCCTGGTGGCAACGTGAACGGTCCGAGCGGGAGCGGAGCAGCAGACGTGAGGGTGAGCTGACCGAGAAAGTCGGTCACCACAAAGCGTGAGTTCTCTTTACAGCCGTCTGATATGGCCGGTGGGGGCGCAGCTTTAGGCACAAACAGAATATCCCCGTGAGCCGTACCCGTTGTTCCTGCAATCACGGCTTCTAGCAGCGGACTGTGGAGCACAGTGAGCGTTGCGGGGAACGTTAGGTCGAACGGCGACCTGGTTGCGGGCGGCGCACACTCTGGAGGTTCGGCGGCCGCGGCCCATCTTTGGGATACAGCAAGAGCGAAACTGGCTATCAGTATGGACATGCCGAATCCGGCGATCGTTCGATAACGCCCTCTTGCATTCTCCATCTTATCTGCCCTCACATTTCGCAATCTGCGGCCGGTGTCGTAGAGAAGACTAGCTTACCGCGCTCGATGCTGCAAGGTAACGCAGCGGACACAACTTCTTTGCGGGCCAATCAGTCAGCGCCGCCATGGGCCTGAAAAACCTGAAACCAGGACTCTTTTCGTAACCCGGCACCGCTATGGTCGCTATCGGCTCCAACCGGTTCACGCGGATCGGCGGAAGTGCACTCGTAAACACGCATCATCCTCATCGAATGGCCGGCGGATGGCGTCCTTCGTTCCCGGTACCCTCGGCACAAGCCGATGGCGAAGCGGTGCACCGAGGAGGGAGGTGTCGTGTTCGCGTTTCGATGTCGATTTCCGGTATCCCCGAACGACTATCGAGTGGAACGGAAAATCTCAACCAATAGGAGACACAAACAGCCATGAGCACGACGAAAACCAGCCCCATCGTTCAGGCTTACTTGTTCTTCGACGGCCGCTGCGAAGAGGCCCTCGAATTCTACCGCAAAGCGCTGGGCGCCGAAGTGATAATGTTGATGCACTTCAAGGACAGTCCGGATCCGACTACGTGCGCGCCGGGTTCGGACAACAAGGTGATGCACGCATGCTTCCGCATCGGCGAGACAGCGGTGATGGCATCCGACGGTCGGTGCGGAGGGCAGCCGAGCTTCCAGGGCTTTGCGCTGTCACTGAGCGTGCCCACCGAGGCCGAAGCCGACCGGCTGTTTGCCGCATTGGCGAATGGCGGGCAGGTACAGATGCCGTTGGCCAAAACGTTCTTTTCACCGCGCTTCGGGATGGTCTCCGATCGCTTTGGCGTGTCGTGGATGGTTCTCGTGACGACGGGAGAGGCCGGCGCAAAACAGAATTGAACCGATGGGTTAGCACACAAACCAATGAGGAGACACGACAATGCGATTCATGGTGATAGTCAAGGCAACCCAAAACTCGGAGGCGGGCGTTCTCCCGAGCGCGAAACTCCTCGCCGAGATGGGCAAATATAACGAAGAACTGACCAAAGCTGGCGTATTGCTGGCGGGCGAAGGGCTTCAGGCGAGTTCGAAGGGCGCACGGGTCAAGTTCTCCGGAGAAAAGCGGGCGGTGATTGACGGCCCGTTTGCCGAGACCAAGGAGCTAGTCGCCGGTTTCTGGATCTGGAAGTGCAAATCGCTGCAAGAGGCGATTGAATGGGTCAAACGCTGCCCTCACCCTATGCCGGGCGAAGAGGCGGAAATCGAGATTCGCCAAGTCTTCGAGGCCGAGGACTTTGGCGCTGAGTTCACGCCCGAACTCCGCGCGCAAGAAGACCGGCTGCGCGAGCAGATCGAAAAACGCAAAGGCTCGTGACGCTGTCGATCAGGAGAACATCATGAAATACATCTGCCTTGGATACTACGACGAGAAGCAGTGGGAGACGATACCCGAAAGCGAACAGAACGCCCTGATGGACGAGTGCTTCGCCTACGACGAGGTGCTGCGGAAGAACGGTCACTTTGCGGGTGGGGAAGCGCTCCAAAGCGCTCGGAACGCCATCACGCTGCGGTGGCAAAACGGCAAGGTGTCCATCACCGATGGCCCCTATACTGAGACGAAAGAACAGTTGGGCGGGATCCTGGTGCTCGAGGCCAGGGACATTAACCACGCCATCGAGTTGATGTCGAAGCACCCCGGCGTGAAGGCAGGACCCTTCGAGATCCGACCGACCGAGGACTTATCAGCACTAATGGCGGACAGCGAGCGGCGCCGCTTAAAAGGCGGATAAAACCATAAAAAAACAAGAGGATGTCGGAATAGGACGTGAAGGGGATGGAAATCAACTAAAAAGAAGTGTAGTAGAAAACAGAAACGCCCAATCGCGGAGAGAGACGATGCAATACCTTTTGATGTGCTGCTTCGATGAGAGACAGTGGGAGAGGATTCCGGAATCGCAACGAGACGAAATCATGCGGGAGTACGGCGAATTCGTGCAGAGTATCGTTAAGAACGGCCGCTACCTTGCGGGCGCAAAGCTACAGTCGAGCTCGGCGGCGACCACAGTTCGCGGAATGAACGGTAAACCGGTTATCACCGACGGCCCTTTCGCTGAGACCAAGGAGCAGCTCGGAGGTTATCATTTGATCGAGTGCAAGGACCTCGACGAGGCGCTAGCAATCGCCAAGCGCATTCCGACCATTCGCGTGGGCGGTACGATCGAAGTGCGGCCGCTGGAACCCATGTGAGATCGGCCGTTCTCGCACAGCGTCTCGGGCTTCCTATGGTAGACTCTTCGCCGAGGAGACTACGCTATGAATTACAAACAAACCCAGTTACCACCGTGGGTAAATCCCGTCGTGATTGGCGGGGCCGTCTCTGTATTAGCGGCCTACTTGGGGTTCTGGGATTATATACAACCGACCGAGAGCGGCGATCTTTGCATAGATACCGAAGAAGGGGCTACAGATCTAGAAATCGCGGGTCTTGCCCTCATTGGTGGACTAGCGACTTTGTATGGTTACTTCAGGCCTTGGTAATCCCGATGTGAAAGCTTGTTAAAAACTCCGGTGCCTTCCGGCGGGTCACGGACTTGCTCGCCCGTCCGCTTCAAACTATTCTGGCGCACCGTTGGGTGTGCTCGTAGTCTATGAATCTTAGTATCGTCGTCTTGGCCAGCGGTCGGGGCAGTCTACCGGAGGTGATCGGTAAAGGAGGGCTCTGCTTCGACCCGGTGAAGCCGGCGGAGATCGCCTCGCGCTGCTGGCGGAGCCCGACTCGGTGAACGTGGAGCCGCTCTGGCGCGATCGCCGCGCCTGGGGCCTCGGCGGGTTGGCCGTGCTGACGTACCTGCCGGGCCTCGGTTGGGGACTGCCCTTCGCCACGAGCGATGCTGGGATACGCGGCTGGGACGTGGACGCCATCATCGGCATCGGTGTCCTCGCCGAGTTCCACAACCTCCTGGTCGAAGCGAAGGCAGACTGGTTCGTCGCATATCCGCTCTTCCACTATCTGCTCTTGGGCGCATGCTACGCGCCGTATCTCGCCTGGCTCTGGCTGACCGGGGGGATGTCGGCTCCGACAGGCGGCTATCCCTACGGCCTCGCCGACCCGGTCACCTCGATCGCGACCTTCGCACTGATCGGACGATCCCTGACGACGCTCATGGCGGTCGGAACCGTCCTGGCTGTCTACCGGGCGGCGCGGATCGTGTGGGATCCCAGAGCCGGCGTGATGACCGGGCTTCTGGTCATGCTGAGCGGCCCCATGGTGTATCTCGCGCGCACCGGCAACCTCGACGTCCCCACTCTCTTCTGGACCTCCCTCGGCGTCCTCGTGCTCGCGCACGCGTCCGTACGCGGGCTGTCGATACGGCGTGCGGCGCTCATCGGCGTTTTTGCCGCGCTTTCGACGGCGACGAAAGATCAGGCATACGGAGGATGGACTGCGGTTATTCTCCTGCTCATCCTTCTCCATTGGCGGCGCCTGCTCCCCACCGGGGAATCGTCCGGGATCCCTTCTTGGGCCGCCCCCGCGGCAATGATCCTTGGCGGCAGGTTCGTCTACGTCCTGGCGAGCGGGATTCCGGTATGGCCGCAACGCTATCTCGCGCATATGCACTTCATCCTCGGCTACGAGGAAGCGCGATTCGCCTTCGAAGAGCTGGATCTACAGCGCTCGCGCGATCTCCGCGGCCTGTCCTGGCTTAGCCTCGACTTCGCCAAAACCGTCATCGCTGCGTTGGGCCCTGCGATCGTGCTCATAGCTGGGGCCGGGGCCTTTTCGACTCGGAACCGACCTCCCTTTCACGGGCTCCTGGCGGCGATGCTCGTCGGGTACCTCGGCCTCGTGATCGTGCCGATCGCACACATGCAGTTCCGGTATGCACTCCTTCCGTGCTTTCTCCTGGCGTTTCCGGCCGGCGCCTGGTTCTCTGGAGCGCTGCAGGGCTCGGCCGTACGCCGGCGCACGGCGATCGTGCTTGGCGCGCTCGGCTTCGCCTGGCTCGTCGTCAATGCGGGAAACCTCACCTATCAGATGTGGTTCGACGCCCGTTACCCCGCCGGGGAATGGCTGGCCGCGAACGTTTCACCTGGAGCCCGGATCGGCTTCTTCGGCGACAAGGGCCAGCTTCCCGCAGTGCCGGAGGGCGTCATAGTCGAGCGCCTCGCCGGCGGCTCGGAAAGCCTCGAGGAGCTGCGCCGCGCCCCGGTCGACGTCGTGCTCGTGATCCCCGACTACACGGCTCCCGCAGGGGGTGAACGAAGTCTCTTCCTCTCGGCGGCAGCCCATCGCGCTCTCGCGGGAGGGACACTCCCCTATGTGCTCGCCGCCCGCTTCGAGACCCCGGCGCCTTGGAGTGTCCGATATCCCTTCGTGAACCCACCCGTGAGCATCTTCGTCCGCCGCGAGCCGTGAGCGAATCCGCGCTGACGCGCGGCTCACCGGCTTGTCGCAGAGATCGGGGCCGCCGATCTGGAAATCGTGAGCCTTTCACCTATCGCGGCAATGAAAACCGCGATCTCCGTTCCGGTCCTCTCTTCAACGCTGTGGGTCACGGGCTTGCTCGCCCGTCCGCTTCAAACTATTCTGGCGCGACGTGCCTAGAAGCCGTTGCGTGCGCTTATAGCCTATGAATCTTAGTATCGTCGTCTTGGCCGCCGGCCAGGGAAAACGGATGTATTCCGATGCCCCTAAGGTACTACACGCCCTCGCCGGAAGGCCGCTCCTCGAACATGTCTACCGCGCGGCAGTGCCGCTGAGTGCCAAGCGGATCTATGTCGTTTACGGTCACGGCGGCGAGAGGGTGCGCGAAGCACTGCCGCAGCTCGATGTCACCTGGATCGAACAGGCCCGGCAACTCGGCACGGGTCACGCGGTCGCGCAGGCCTTGCCGTCCATCGATTCCCGCGACGGCGTCCTGATCCTCTACGGGGATGTACCCTTGATTACCACGGAGACCTTGGAACGCCTGACGGCTGCCCTCGCGGAGGGCGGGATCGGGTTGCTCACCGTGGTTTTGGATGATCCGGCCGGATACGGTCGCATCGTGCGCGATCGCTGTGGAGCGGTGCTGCGGATCGCGGAGCACAGGGATGCGACTCCCGAGGAACGAGAGATCCGCGAGATCAATACCGGCATGATGACAATCCCTGCGGCGCATTTGCTCCGATGGATAGAGCGGCTCAATGACTGCAACGCTCAGCGCGAGTACTACTTGACCGATATCATCGGCATGGCGGTGGAGGAGGGGATGGCGATTAAAACCGTGGCGGGGGGCTCGGTCTACGAGGTCATGGGAATCAACGATCGCGAGCAGCTTGCCGATTGCGAGCGCCATTACCAACGCCTTCGAGCACAACAGCTGATGCGCTCGGGGGTGACCTTGCGCGATCCCGCCCGCTTCGATGTGCGCGGGGATCTCGAGGTCGGACGGGACGTCACGATCGATGTCAATGTCATTCTCGAAGGGGGCGTTAAATTAGGGGATCGAGTTCATATCGGGCCGAACTCCTACCTGCGCGATGTCGAGCTTGCGGACGACGTGGCCGTGTTGCCGAACTGTGTGCTTGAAGGGTGTAGGATAGGTAAGGGCGCGCGCATTGGACCGTTCTCCAGGATCCGGCCCGAGACTCGCCTGGCCGACCACGTTCGCGTGGGTAACTTCGTCGAGATCAAGAATTCGACGGTCGCGATTGGTTCCAAGGTCAACCATCTCAGTTACGTCGGGGATGCCGAGGTCGGCCGCAATGTCAACGTCGGCGCGGGGACCATTACCTGTAACTACGACGGGGCCAACAAACACAAGACCGTCATCGGCGATGGTGTGTTTATCGGCTCGGACACGCTGCTTGTCGCGCCGGTACACGTGGGTGATGGCGCCACGATCGGCGCGGGAACGACGCTCACCCGGGACGCGCCGCCCGGAGCCTTAACGCTTGGCCGGGCGCGTCAGACAACCGTTGAGGGCTGGGCTCGCCCTGAGAAGAAAAAGACCGGTGAACGAAAGTAGCCGACGCCTGCGGATCGGCTACTATCAATGCCGGCCCAACTTCGGCCAGACTGAGCACAATCTGCAAAAGGTTTTACGTGCGCTCGCCCACGCCGCGGCGGATCTGATCGTATTACCGGAACTGCCCTTCACGGGCTATTAC
>JBOIDM010000267.1:0-3348 GCA_050740575.1 Gammaproteobacteria bacterium | reverse complement strand
CGGAGATCGAGGACATCGTGCGGGAAGAGGGGATCGTACGCGAGCAAGGCCTCGCCGCGCTCGATGCGGCTAGGTTGCGAATTCTCAAGCGTAAGGGGTTCTCGGATGCCCGCCTCGCCGAACTCCTTGGCGCTCGCGAGGAGCAGATCCGTGCGCTGCGCGACCGCCACGGCATCCGCCCTGTCTATAAGCGGGTCGATTCTTGCGCGGGCGAGTTTCGCGCCACCACCGCCTACATGTATTCGACCTATGACGAGGAGTGCGAGGCGCGACCCAGCGATCGCGACAAGATCGTCATTTTGGGCGGTGGCCCCAATCGCATCGGGCAGGGAATTGAATTCGACTATTGCTGTGTGCAAGCAGCCTTAGCCTTGCGCGAGATCGAGTTCGAGACGATCATGGTGAACTGTAACCCCGAGACGGTATCGACGGATTACGATACTTCCGATCGCCTGTATTTCGAGCCGGTCACGTTGGAAGATGTATTGGAGATCCTCGCGATCGAGAAGCCTAAGGGGGTGATCGTGCAGTACGGCGGGCAAACGCCGTTGCGCCTTGCCAAGGTGCTAGCGGAGGCCGGCGCGCCGATCATCGGCACCTCGCCGGACTCGATCGATGTGGCGGAGGATCGCGAGCGTTTCCGGCAACTGTTGCTGCGCCTCGATTTGCGGCAACCGCCGAATCGGACGGTGATCCGGACCCAAGACGCCCGGTCAAGTGCGAAGGAAATCGGTTATCCGTTGGTAGTGCGTCCGTCCTATGTGCTTGGCGGCCGCGCCATGGAGATCGTGTTCAACGAGGGCGATCTCGATGCCTACATGCAGCGTGCCGTGGAAGTCTCAAATGAATCTCCGGTGCTGCTCGATCGCTTCCTCGAACGCGCCATCGAGGTGGATGTGGACGCGGTCTGCGACGGCACCGCGGTTTTCATCGGTGGGGTCATGGAACACATCGAGCAAGCCGGCGTGCATTCGGGGGATTCCGCTTGCTCGCTTCCACCACACAGTCTATCGGCGATGATACAAGCACGGTTGCAGGAACAAACCCGGCGGCTCGCTCGCGACCTCGGGGTCATCGGGCTCATCAACGTTCAATTTGCCATCCAAGGCGACGAGGTCTACATTCTCGAAGTCAATCCCCGGGCTTCCCGCACGGTGCCGTTCGTATCCAAAGCCACCGGATTACCGCTCGCACGCATGGCGGCGCAATGTATGGCGGGACGTAGCCTTGCCGCGCAAGGCATGAGCCGGGAACGGGCGCCGAGTTATTATTCCGTTAAGGAGGCCGTGTTTCCCTTCGTCAAGCTGCCGGGCGTCGATACCTTGCTTGGACCGGAGATGAAATCCACGGGAGAGGTGATGGGGATCGGACGCGGTTTCGGCGAGGCCTTCGCAAAAGCGCAGCAAGCGGCCGGCATGGATTTACCAAAATGCGGCCGGGTATTTATCAGCGTGCGCGACGGCGATAAGGAGCAAGCGGTGGAGTTGGCGAGGTATCTGCAGCAGTTGGACTTCGACGTCGTCGCCACCCGCGGAACGGCGAAAGCGATTAATGCCGCGGGGGTGGCCTGCATGATAGTCAATAAGGTACTGGAAGGACAGCCGCATATCGTGGATATGATCAAGAACGATGCGATTGCTTTGGTGGTGAACACCACCGAGGGGAAGCGGGCGATCGCCGATTCGGCGACGATCCGCACTTCGGCCTTGCAGCGCAAGGTCGCCTACACGACGACGATGGCGGGCGCTATGGCCATCCTCGAGGCGATCCGCCACGGAAACGTGGAGACCGTCAATAAGCTACAGGACCTACACCAGGAATTTCGGGCGTGAGCAGAACACCGATCACCCGCAGCGGGGAGCGTAAGCTCCGGGAAGAACTCCAAAGACTGAAGTACGAACTGCGGCCGCACCTTATCCAGGCGATCGCGGAAGCGCGCGCCCACGGTGACCTCAGCGAAAACGCCGAATACCACGCTGCTCGGGAACAACAAGGATTTGTCGAAGGCCGGATCGCGGAGATCGAAGGTAAGTTGGCAAATGCTTTGATTATCGATGTCGCGACACTCCAGGCGCGCGGTAAGGTCGTCTTCGGGGCCACGGTCGAGATCATGAATGTAGACACGGAGGAAGTCGTCACTTATCAAATCGTCGGGGAAGACGAAGCCGATATCAAAATCGGTTTGATCTCGGTAGGATCGCCAATTGCGCGCGCCCTAATAAGCAAAGAGATCGGTGACACCGCCTTGGTTCAAGCTCCCGCCGGCGCCGTGGAGTATGAAATCCTGGATGTGCGCTATGAAGCGTCGGCCTGGGAGTAGGCGTTTACCGAGCTCGGCGTCCGGTTGCCCTGTCCGCCGTGGGGAAGAGTAGCAGTAGCCACCGCTGGCTTAAGGAACACGAGACCGACCCCTACGTCAAACTCGCTAAAAAGAGCGGATTTCGGTCGCGGTCTGCGTTTAAGCTCCTAGAGATCAATGCGCGGGATCGATTATTGCGCCAAGGGATAAAGGTCATCGATCTCGGCGCGGCGCCCGGGGGATGGAGCCAAGTCGCCGCGGAAGCGGTCAGCCCGAAGGGACAGGTTATCGCGGTCGACCTCTTACCCATGGATCCTATTCCTGGTGTGACCGTGGTCGAGGGTGATTTTTACGCCGCGCATACTTTACAGCGGCTGATGGAGATCCTGAGGTGTTCCAAGGCCGACTTGATTTTATCGGATCTCGCCCCCAATTCAAGCGGCATAAGGGCTATCGATCAGCCGCGGATCATGGCGTTAGCAGAGGCGGTTTACCGTTTCGCGGAACAGGCGCTGAAACACGGAGGCGATCTCTTGATTAAGTTGTTCCAGGGCGACGGGTTTGAGGCATTCACTCGGTGCATGGGCAAGTCGTTCAAGCATTTGTATGTCCGAAAACCGGGGGCTTCCCGCGACCGCTCGAATGAGGTATACCTCCTGGGGCGCTCGTATCGTCACTAGAGACGGCGTTTTCGCGCACCGAGCATGTTTTACCGTCGCTGTATCGGTGTCCTTCGCCGCGCCGAGATGCCTTGATTTTTAACTATCGACTTCTTACGCTCTCTTAAATATTGCAATGGATGGATTAAGCTCGACGGAGCAGTGAATGATATGGCAAAGAACTTAGCGTTGTGGGTCGTCATCGCCCTGGTCTTGATGGTCGTGTTTAATAATTTCGGGCCGCGGCAAAGCGCGGGCAATCGTATGGACTACTCGCAGTTTGTGGCTGATGTGAAGTCTGGGCGGGTCGAGAAGGTGGTGATCGATGCGGCGACGATACGCGGGGAGATGTCTGAGGGGACCACCTTTGAGACCTACAGTCCGGAGACG
>JBOIDM010000266.1:0-2644 GCA_050740575.1 Gammaproteobacteria bacterium | reverse complement strand
TGCCGGTACCGCCGCTGACAGCCCGGATCATCGACCAGACCGGTATGCTCAGCGCGGGTCAACGCTTGGATCTGGAGAATAAGCTGCAGGTCTTTGAGAACGCTAAAGGCAGCCAGATCGCGGTTTTAATTGTCCCCACTACCCAACCGGAGGCGATAGAGCAGTATTCCATGCGGGTGGTGGAACAATGGCGGCTTGGACGCAAGGGCATCGATGATGGTGCGCTGTTGCTGGTAGCGAAAGGTGATCGCAAACTGCGCATCGAAGTGGGCTACGGGCTGGAAGGCGTCCTAACCGACGCTACCTCAAAGCGGATCATCAGCGAGGTAATCACGCCGCTTTTTAAGAGAGGTGATTTTCACGCTGGTATCGCGGCTGGCGTCGATCGCATGATTAGAGTCATCGAGGGCGAACCGTTGCCGCCACCTGAACCGGCCGGCAGCTTGCCCGATGATCCGATTGGAGGCGCGGTGTTTGCCCTCCTTATGGCGTTCGCCATCGCTTCGGTCTTGTTGCCCCGTGCAACGGCCCGCTTGGGGGGCGCCGCTTTGAATGGCGGCATCGCGGGCGCCATTGCTTGGTCGTTGACCAAGGCCCTTAGCATCGCCCTGGTCGTAGCTGCTTTCGGCTTTCTGATGGCCCTAGTAATGGGATCGCTGCCCACGCGCCGCGCGGGGCGCTGGAGCAGCGGTAACTGGCGCGGCGGTGGCGGTGGTTTCAGCGGCAGAGGAGGCGGCTTTGGGGGCGGCGGTGCTTCCGGAGGTTGGTAGCGATGGACCTGAAACGCATATTCCGGCATCTCAACGCCTCGCCTCGATTACTGAAACGGGCATTTCCACAGGCGGCCTTAGAGGCCATCGAACAACTGATCCGAGAATGTGAACAAAACCATCTCGGAGAGATCCGCTTTGCGGTTGAGGCCGCTCTGGACACCCTGCCCTTGTTAGGGGGTCAGTCGGCGCGCGAGCGCGCCATCCAAGTGTTTGCTGAGCTAGGCGTGTGGGATACGGAGCACAATAACGGCGTATTGATCTATCTTTTGCTCGCCGATCGCGATGTCGAGATCGTCGTCGACCGCGGCATCGATCGCCGAGTAGCGCAGGAAGAATGGGAGAGGATCTGCCGCGAAATGGAAACGGCGTTTGCCGCCGATGATTATCAGCGCGGTGCGCTCACCGGGATCCGCCTTGTTTCCGCAGTGCTCGCGCGTTTTTTCCCGGCGCAAGGCGCCAACCCGAACGAGCTGCCCGACCAACCTGTCCTGCGCTAATTCCGATCCCCGCATGACGCTCTATTACGTGCACGATCCCATGTGTAGCTGGTGCTGGGCCTTCCGGCCAACCTGGGCCGAGATCGTGCGCGCTCTACCACCCGCGATTCCTACCAAGCGGGTTTTGGGCGGGTTGGCGCCGGATAGCGATGACCCCATGCCCGAAGCTACGCGCGTCTACGTCCAGAAGAACTGGCGAAAGATTCAGCAGGTCGTCCCAGAAACTGCATTTAACTTTGACTTTTGGACCCAATGCCAACCGCGCCGATCCACCTATCCCGCATGCCGAGCGGTCATCGCCGCGATGAAGCAGGGCCCTCAATACGAAGAAGCGATGATCCTTGCGATCCAACGGGCTTACTATCTTAAGGCGCGCAATCCCTCTGACGACGATACCTTGACAGCACTTGCCGCGGAAATCGGCTTGAACCAGCGGCGTTTTGCCCAGGATCTGAATCACCCCGCAACGCACGAAGCCTTGCTAGACCAGATCGCATTCAGCCAGCGCCTGGGCGCGAGCGCATTCCCAAGTCTTATCCTGGAACACGACGGACGGTATAAAAAGATAGAATTCGACTATAACGACGCCTCGGTCGTTCTCGATGTCCTCGATAAAGCATGAGTCGTGGGCCCCGCTGTGTTTGATCTCAGGCGTTTATATTGATCTAAGAGAAGTCCTGAACGAAAGGGTGCAGCTTGCCGTCGATGATGACGCTGGAGAACGGCTCGCCGCTCTCTTCGCCGAGCGCCACCCCGAGCTCGCGCGCCATCCCGAGCGCCTCAGCAACGAAGCTTGCGTCATTGGGTGTCCGTACTTACTCTTTTAACTTTGATCTGAGACAATCGGGCAGATGCGGGCATTATACATTTGTGGATCGGTAAACCAGACGCGGATGGTGCACCAGGTCGCGCGGCAGTTGCCGCAATTCAAGGCCTATTTCACGCCCTACTACTGTGATGGCTTCATAAAGCTGGTATGGCGCACCGGGCTGCTCGACTGCACGGTCATGGGCGGTAAGTTTCTGCAGCGAACGCTAGAATATCTGCAGACGCATCGGCTCGCCCTGGATCGCGAAGGAGGGCGCGGCCCCTACGATCTGGTCGTCACCTGCAGCGATCTCATCGTCCCGCGCAATATTTTGGGAACCAAGCTGGTGTTGGTGCAGGAAGGCATGACCGATCCCGAGACGCCGGCGTTTCACCTCGTCAAAACACTCAAGCTACCCCGCTGGATCGCCCAGACCGCAGCCACGGGACTTTCCGATTTGTACGATATATTCTGCGTGGCTTCCGAGGGCTACCGGGACCTCTTCATCCGCAAGGGCGTGCGGCCGGACAAGATCCGCGTGACCGGGATCCCGAATTTCGATGATT
>JBOIDM010000265.1:0-3532 GCA_050740575.1 Gammaproteobacteria bacterium | reverse complement strand
GAAGTTTACATGAAGTCAATCGGGATCGCGGATGCCGCCTATTTTGGACCCGAACCGGAGTTCTTCGTGTTCGATGATGTGCGCTGGGGGGCGGATATTTCCGGCGCGTTTTACAAGATCGATTCAGAAGAGTCTTCCTGGAATTCGGAGAAGGTCTTCTCCGAGGGCAACATTGGTCATCGCCCAGGCGTCAAGGGCGGTTATTTCCCCGTGCCGCCGGTCGATTCGTTACAGGATATACGCTCGTCGATGTGCCTCATGCTGGAAAAGATGGGAGTCACGCCCGAGGTACATCACCATGAAGTGGCCACCGCCGGTCAGTGCGAAATCGGCACGCGTTTCAACACGCTGGTGCGGCGCGCCGACGAGTTGCAGATCTTGAAATATGTGGTCCACAACGTCGCGCATGGCTATGGCAAAACTGCGACGTTTATGCCGAAACCCTTGGTGGGTGACAACGGCAACGGCATGCACGTGCACCAATCTCTGGCGAAAGGCGGCAAGAATCTTTTTGCGGGCGATGGGTATGCCGGCCTCTCGGAGATAGCGCTTTACTATATCGGCGGCATCATCAAACACGCCCATGCGCTGAATGCGATCACGAACGCCTCGACCAACAGCTACAAACGGCTCGTTCCCGGCTTCGAAGCACCGGTCATGCTCGCCTATTCGGCCCGAAACCGGTCAGCATCGATACGCATCCCTTACGACGTCAGCCCCAAAGGCCGGCGTCTCGAGATACGCTTTCCGGATTCCACCGCCAACCCTTACTTAGCTTTTACGGCGATGCTCATGGCCGGCCTGGACGGTATCACCAACAAGATCCATCCCGGAGAACCGATGGACAAAGATCTCTACGATCTGCCGCCCGAGGAAGAGGCCGAGATCCCCAAGGTTTGCCACGCGTTCGACCAGGCGCTCGCGGCGCTCGACGCCGATCGCGGGTTCCTAAGGGCCGGCGGCGTGTTCACCGATGATGTCATCGATGCCTACATTAAGCTCAAGATGGACGAGGTGACGCGCTTGCGCATGACTACCCATCCCGTCGAGTTCGATATGTACTATAGCGTTTAGCGAGCCGATGGCTATGTGACGCAAGGAGGGCCCTTTTCGGCCCTTCTTTTTGCATTTCATGTGACTTGCGGCTAGGCGACAAGTTGGCTACCCTGTAAGCATGCGTACGCTTATCCTCTACTGCCTGCTTGGCATCGCCAGCGTGGGTTACGCGGCGGTCTATAAATGGACCGACGCGGACGGTAACGTGCAATTTTCCGATAAGCCGCACCCGGGCGCGGAAGAGGTCAAAGGGCTTGAGCCTCAGACCTATGGAGCCCCGGTGCTTAAAGGGCCCGAATTGCCCAAGGAACAAGCACAGAAGGAGTTTGCCGGTTACAAGAAGGTGGAAATTCTCGCGCCGGCCAATGACGAAACGATCTGGGACAATACCGGTAATATCAGCATCAAGGTGGGCCTGATGCCTGATTTGCAAGCCGCGCTCGGGCATCAGATCGTGTTGTCGGTGGATGGCAAACGTTCGGAAGGAGCGGCGGCGACGGATTTCAACCTCACTAACATGGATCGTGGTGCACACAGCGTTCAGGCAACCGTCGTGGACGAGAGCGGCGCCGCATTGTCGACCTCATCCACGGTAACCTTTCATTTAAAGAAGCACTCCGTCCTGCTCGGCAATTAAGAGGTGCCGCGCAGCCCGCGCCAATTCCTTTCTAGAAATTGGTCTGGAAGTTGCCCGACTTCTATTGTCGGGCCAGAAAACCTGCGTCATTTTGTCGGATCTGGCGTAGATCCTTGGGCATATGTTGTAAAGCACTCGACTTTAGCAGCGGGGGATGCACTATAATGGTGCGCATTCACGCGGGATCTCCGACGAAGTCCGCGACGGCGGGTTGGATTGTAGAGAATCTTTCCACGGCAATACTCCTATTCGACAGCCAGCTGCGGCTGCAACTCGTCAACTCGGCGGGCGAAAATCTCTTATCCGCAAGCGTTAAGAAAATGACCGGCCAACGCGTTGACCAGATATTCAGTAATGACGCATTACCCAAGGCGTTGCAACACGCACTCGACACCGGCCAAGCGGTCACCGAATGGGACCTCGAAATCGTGTCGGCCAGCCACGTAACGCAGTGTGTGGATTGCACGCTGACCCCATGCGGTAACGGCCACGGGGAGACCGGCGTTCTCGTCGAGATGTCGAACAGTGACGGACTTAGGCGCATTCTCCGCGATGAAGCGGCGCTCGGGCAGCAGAATGTCTTACGCACGCTATTAAAGGAGATGGCGCACGAAATTAAGAATCCGCTGGGTGGGATCCGCGGCGCGGCGCAACTTCTTGAATGCGAATTGGCCTCCTCGGCCCACAAGGAATACACCCGCCTCATCGTCGGTGAGGTTGACCGGTTGCGTAAGTTGATGGACCGGATGCTGGTGCCGAACGCGGACCCACGTGTGACGGGCATCAATATTCACGAGGTGCTGGAACATGTGTGCTCGCTGTTGGAGGCGGGCGCGGACCCCACGCTGACCATCATCCGCGATTACGATCCGAGCCTGCCCGATCTTCTAGCCGATCGTGACTACCTGATCCAAGCCTTCTTGAATATCGCCCAGAATGCCGCGCAAGCGGTCTGTTTCCAGGGTACCGTCACCTTTCGTACGCGAGCGCAGCGGCAATGCACCATCGGTCTAAAACGCCACCGTTTGGTTATTCGCGTCGATATTATCGATGACGGTCCGGGCGTGCCTGCGGAGATCGCCGAAGACATTTTTTTTCCGATGATCAGCGGCCGCTCGAACGGGTCCGGCCTTGGGCTCTCGATTGCTCGCTCGCTGGTGCACGGCCACGGTGGGCAAATAATTTTTTCCTCCAAACCGGGCGAAACCGTATTCAGCGTCTGGTTACCCGTTGAGAATGGAACATGAGCGAACAAGAATATATTTGGGTGGTGGATGACGATCGCGCCATCCGCTGGGTATTGGAAAAGGCGCTCACTCGAGCGAGTATGCGGGTTCGGTGTTTCGACAACGCCGACATTACCTTGCACAGTCTCGAACGCGAGGTTCCCGATGCTATCGTCTCGGATATCCGCATGCCAGGGACGGATGGTTTCAGTTTGCTGGAACGCGTCCGCCACAATTATCCCGGCCTGCCGGTCATCGTCATGACCGCCTATGCCGATCTCGACCGCGCCGTGGCGGCCTTCCAAGGCGGTGCCTTCGAATACCTCGCGAAACCCTTCGACGTTGAGGAAGCGGTCGCGATAATTCGGCGTGCGGTGCGCGGACGGGCCAGTAAACTACACGAGGACCTCGGGTTTGAGCCGGTCCAGGCCTCGGAGATCATCGGCTCGGCCTCGGCGATGCAGGAGGTCTTTCGCGCCATCGGCCGCTTGTCACGCTCGAATATCACCGTCCTTCTTACTGGCGAATCGGGCACCGGCAAGGAGCTCATCGCGTGCGCGTTGCACCGCCATAGCCCACGGGCGGATAAGACGTTTATCGCGCTCAATACGGC
>JBOIDM010000264.1:0-3884 GCA_050740575.1 Gammaproteobacteria bacterium | reverse complement strand
AGGCGGCTTCGGGCGCCTGGTATAAGGACGTGGGGGCGGGCATGGGCGCGACGCTCAACACCGCGGCCGGCCTGAATGCTTACACCTTGTCCGATCGGGCCACCTGGCTCACCTTCAAGAACCCGGCCGATCTCATGCCGCTCGTCGAGGGTGATCCCCAGCTTTTCAACCAGTACAGCGTCATCCTGGTCAACCCGTCCAGGCACAAGCACGTGAAGAAGGAAGCGGGCCTCGCGTTCATGGACTTCGTGGTTTCGCCCGAGGGCCAACAGGCGATCGCCGCCTACCAAGTACAGGGACAAACTTTGTTCAAGCCCAACGCAAATCGGGCTCAATAACCGTTTCTTGGGCGTTGAAGGATATAGGCGTAGGTTTGGAAATCCGTTTTGAACTGCGCTGGGCGCTCGGACAAGGGCAAGCGGAGGCGGTCGAACCGGCGCTGTTTCAGCTCTTGCAGTCGATCGCGGAGCGGGGCTCGCTGAGACTGGCGGCCAAGGAACGGGGACTGTCGTACCGGCATGCTTGGGGGCTCCTGCGAAAGTGGCAGGGTGTGCTTGGACAAGCTCTCGCGCGCTTAGAACGTGGCCGAGGCGCGGTGCTCACGCCGCTTGGCGAGAAGCTATTGTGGGCCGAGCGCCGCATCAACGCCCGTTTGGGGCCGGAGCTCGAGAGCCTCGGCTCCGAGCTTTCCGCGGACCTGCGTGCGGTCCTGCAGGTGGACAGCGGGCCGCCGCTGCGCATTTACGCGAGCCACGGGTTGGTGATCCCGCTCTTGCGCGATCTATTGCAAGCAGAGCGGGGGATCCGGGTCGATCTCCAGTTTCGCGGCAGCCTCGACAGCGTACGTCTGTTGCGCGGCTCGAAGTGCGATCTGGCCGGTTTTCATCTCCCGGACGGGGTGCTCGGCGCGCGCCTCGCGCCGCGCTTTCGGCGCTGGTTGGACCCCCACGCGGATGTGCTCATTCATGCGGTACGCCGCCGGCAGGGGATGATCGCCGGGAAGGATAATCCCAAGCGCATCGAATCGGTCGCCGATCTCGCTAAGGATCCGCTACGCTTCGTCAATCGCCAACCTGGTTCGGGAACGCGTATGATCCTGGATCTCCTGCTCGAAGAGGCTGCTGTCGCGCCCGAGGCCATCCATGGCTACAGCACCGAGGAATTCACCCACATGGCGGTGGCGGCCATCGTGGCGAGCGGCGGGGCCGATGCTGGCTTCGGGATCGAAGCGGCGGCGCGTCACTTCGGCCTGCATTTCGTCCCGGTCACGTGGGAAAACTACTGGTTTGCCCTACCTCGCGCGATTCTCTCGAAGCCTGCAGTATCGGAGCTTGTCAGCATGCTGCGTAGCGCCGAGTTCAAATCCCAGGCCGGTGCGCTACCGGGTTACGATGCCGCTCAGGCAGGGACGATCGTGCCGGTCGATAGCGTTATCGCCTATGGGGACCTCCCGGTCAACTGGACTAATCCGCCTAGGTCTTGAGCATGCTGCAGGCGCGAGGCGCGTTGCATTTTCGTAGCTCACCCCAGATAACAGCAGTGCGGTTTGGACCACTCAGCGCTTGCGTCGATGCAGCGGTGCGGCAATTTGTCACATTCCGCAACGGCTAAAACTCCCCTAAGATGCGCTCCAGCCTAGCCTCCATGACTTTGCCCCCGCGAGGGGGCTTTTTTTGTGCGCGGAAGGGCAAACGCGCAGTCAGCGGGCGCGCCACTCCGCACGCCGGCGCATACCTCGCGACCTACGTAGGATTGACGGCTTCGCTCACCGCAACTCGAGTGGGTGACTCATCTGACGAAGAGAGCCATCTTTAAGTATCAGCTTGAGCTTCACCATAAACGATCCCCAACCCTTGGCGGTAATCCGAAACTGGTCGGAGCGAGAACAGACTACGCGCACCGGGTTGGGGAAGGTTGGGTGTAGCGTGTACTCCACACAGTGGATCCGGTCCAGGTCGGTAGTAGCACCTTCGATATAGAGGCCCCACTCCCACCATCCTGGCTCGATCTGCCGTGACCAGTTCTTCGCGGTGACATTCAGTGGGTCCGGCGCGGCCTCCCCCTGCTTAAAAACGAGCGGATGCTCCAATGTCTCGACACGGCCGTCGTTGTATCGGATGTGAACTTTCACCGTGAACGTACCCCAGCCATTGGTCGAATAGGCAAACTTCGTTTTTGCCTGATTGCAGACCTTCCGCACCGGATCCGGAAACGTGGGATGCAGGATGTACTCGACGCACTCGATCTGCTCTAAGGTATTGGGATCGGCGTCGACGAATATCGTCCAGTCCCAGCGACCCGCGCCCAGATAACTGGACGTATTTTTGACCGTCAGCGCGGCAAGGCTAGGCGACGCGGCGGTAACCAGCACCATCGCAGCGCTGAGTGCAATCATCCGTTCGCGCCAGATCTCAACCATGAGCGGTCACTGCAACTCCTGCTTACGCGCAGTGGCTAGGGCTTCCGTGATGCTGTAATCATCAGTCTTCCAGGTTCCTTTCGGCGTTTCGAATACGATGAAGAACGGCGTATCCATATCCGGCACGTTGACACGGACAGATAGCGCGCCCTCGCTCACCTTGTGGAGGATCGGGATGGGCTCGACACCTTTGGAGGTCTTAATAAACGCCTTTACGTTAAACTGTGGGTTTCGAGGGTTTACGTCGTCAGGCTCGAAATGAACGTTCAGACGCATCGCGATCGGACCGCTGGGAGCGCCGGCCTGCAGATACAAGTACACGCCGCCTGCCGCCAGGAGGAAGCCGAGAACCAGCCACAGCCCCAGCGTGCTCAGTTCGGCATCGATGCCGAATCGTTCTATTTTGATCTTCTGTACCTGCCGGCCGACGTTCTTGAAGAAGCCGAGCACGATCACGCCCACGCCCGCGACGACGAGAAAGACGCTTAAGATATGTGTAACCCCGAGCTCCATCTAAGTAATGCGGCATCCCGGCTTTTCCCGGCACTTTTGAAGGTAGACGATACCACCTTCGGTATTCTAGCAAGGCCCGAGGCGATCCCCCTATTCGTAAGGGTGGGGGAGAGAGTAATCCACCGTGCCCGATTGGGAAGGATTATTCGCTTAAACCGTTACCGGCTCGCCGTCCTGAAACATCAGCAATTGTCCCGGCTCCAGCCTCGTCCATGCCTCGTTATCGGTGAGCGGCAATGTCGCGATCACCGAGACCTTGTCGCTGGGTCTTGTGAGTGTGCTGAAATCTACCGTGACGTCCTGATCAACCAGGTGCGCAGAGGTAAAGGGATCCTTGCGCGTAATGAAATAGAGGTTGGTGGAACAGTGCGCGTACAGGGCATCCCCGTTGGACAGCAAATAATTGAAGTCGCCGTGACGGGCGATCGCAGAAGTAATGTGTTTCAGTACGTGATAGGTATCGCGACAGCCCGGAGGCCCTGCCGGGAACTCCCGGCGCAACCCTTCGAGCAGGTGGCAGAAGGCGCGCTCGCTATCGGTCTCACCGACCGGCCGGAAGACCTCGGAGACGGCGGGGTCGAGATTTTCGAGCGTGCCGTTATGCGCGAAGATCCAATACTGGCCCCAGAGCTCGCGCTGAAACGGATGGCAATTCTCCAACGCTATCCGGCCCCGGGTCGCTTTCCGGATATGGGCGATGACATTCGCCGAACGAATGGGGTAGTTTCGGACCAAGTCGGCCACCGGCGATTCGATCGTGGCCTTGGAATCCAAGTAGACCCGGCAACCGCGGCCTTCGAAGAAAGCGATCCCCCAGCCGTCGCGGTGATGGTCGGTCAGCCCGCCGCGAACACGGAAGCCTTCAAAGGAAAAACAAATATCGGTCGGTACATTGCAGTTCATACCCAGGAGTTGGCACATGGACGATCGCTTCTCTCCGTATAGCCAGCGT
>JBOIDM010000263.1:0-6579 GCA_050740575.1 Gammaproteobacteria bacterium | reverse complement strand
GAGGTGGAGTACCCGCTGCTCCTAACCCAGAAGCTGATCCTGCAGCCGTCGTTCGAATTGGACCTCGCCGTCCAAGAGGTGGAGGAAATTCGGATCGGCCCCGGGCTGAGCCAAGTCGAAGTCGGGTTGCGGCTACGCTACGAGATTGTGCGTGAGCTCGCGCCGTACGTCGGTTTCGTTTGGGAGCGGAAGGTCGGCCGGACGGCCGATTTAGCGAGAGGTGGGGGAACAGAGTTCGACACTCCCGCATTCGTCGCCGGGGTCCGGATCTGGTTTTGATGGCTACGCTCAAACCGCTGAGGCATCCACGAACGGCTTTCTTCGTTAAAAAATCAGGGATTGCAACCTCGGGGCTTGACCTATGTGTTACTCACATGTTTTACGATGCGTTGGTCTTAGGTTACGCATACGACATCAAGTACAGGTATGAGCAGCTTTCGTGTTAAAGACCTTGCACGCGCTTGCGGCGTTTCCGCCGACGCGGTGCGCTATTACGTTCAAATCGGCCTGTTGACACCTACGCGAGATCAGAACAATCGTTACCAGTTATTCGATGTCGCCGACGTGAAACGGGTCCTTTTCATTCGACGCGCAAAACGCCTCGGTTATACGCTTAAAGAGATCCGGAAAATCTTTGCCGAGAGTAGCAAGGGGCGATCGCCGTGCCCGTTGGTGCGCGAAATCATCCGGTGCCGCATCGTCGAGAATCGACGGCAGCTCGACCAAGACATGATGCTGCAAAAACGGATGGAGCGAGCATTTGCACAATGGCGCACAATGCCGGACGGCGTGCCCGACGGCGACACGATATGTCAGTTGATCGAGTATGTCGTGGAAGCTTGAGAGAATGGAGTGATAGGTACGGAGCGGGTGCGTCCGGCTACCGAGCGATGATGGCTAGGCACTGTCAAGATCTTGCTAGCAATTACCGCGCGAGCGCCGAGGGCAACCGCGCGTTTGCTAAATTTCATCGCGACATGGCGGCACAAGTCCGACCGTAGATAAAAACCGTCGAGGAAACCGGTATGGAGGAAGCAATGAAGTACAAGATCGCACTCTGGGGATTTCTATTCGTCATCCTGTTCTTTTTGTTAACAGAGCATCGCGCTCATGTGTTCGGTGCCTTACCGTATTTGCTTGTGGCGGCTTGTCCGCTGATGCATTTCTTCATGCATCGCGGACACCGCCATGATGGCAAGGGAGAATGATGATGAGTCATCCACCCGCCTACGGCCTTTGGGCGCTTGTGATCATCAACTCCCTGGTCTTCATCCTCTTCGCGTTCAGTTTCACGAAGCCACACACTGGACGCGATTGGCGGAGCCTCGGGGCCTTCTCCGCGTTCATTATCGCTTTGTTCACGGAGATGTACGGTTTTCCCTTGACCATTTATCTCCTGTCGGGCTGGATCACGAAACAGTTTCCGGGGGTCGATCTCCTTTCACACGAATCCGGTCATCTGTGGCACACACTGTTGGGCCTCAAAGGTGATCCGCACTTCGATGTCTTCCACATTCTAAGCGCGGTGTTCGTCGTTGGGGGGCTCTACCTGCTGGCTTCGGCCTGGCGGGTATTGCATGCGGCTCAAAGCGGCGGCACATTAGCGACGACCGGACCCTACGCGTATGTTCGCCATCCGCAGTACGACGCGTTCATGCTCATCATGCTCGGATTTTTATTGCAGTGGCCGACGCTGCCCACGCTCGTGATGTTCCCGATCCTCGTCTATGCCTACGTGCGCCTCGCACGCCGCGAGGAGCGAGAGGCAATAGAAGCATTCGGGGACGCATACCACGCGTACATGCGCCATACCCCAGCATTTATTCCAAGATTAGCGACCGAGGTAAAGACGAAGGAGGTATGAAATGGCTAAACGTGTTGCCGCGAGCACGCGATCCAAAGCACGTGCTAAGGTCACCGCGTCTATACAGTCGGCGCCCGCCGCTTCGCCTGTCGCCGAACCGGTCCAGGATGTGTTTGAATTAGCTGGCTTGATCCCAGAGCTTTGGCGCTACCACATCGATCTCTGGCAACGGTATTTCTTGTTCCTGGACGCCCTACGCGAGCGTGCCAATAACATGCTGGCGCACGAACAAGCCGGCCTCCCGCCTGTCCTCACCTTCGAGTATGAAACCGTATTGGACGCGCGCCGCTTCGAACGCCCCGCAAACTATGTGCTTCTGCGGATTACCGCGGCAGGGGACAAGTGCGCCGAGGAATGCGTGAAGGAAGGCAATCGGCCTGTCATCATCATCGACCCGCGCGCAGGGCACGGCCCCGGGATCGGCGGCTTCAAGCGGGATTCGGAAGTGGGGATTGCCCTGCACGAAGGCCACCCTGTCTACTTTGTGAGCTTTTTCCCGGAACCTTGTCCTGGTCAGACACTCGCCGACGTTTTAAACGCTCTCCATCGCTTTGTTGAGGAAGTGATCAGGCGCCATCCTGATGCCGCACCGCCTGTACTCTATGGTAACTGTCAAGCCGGTTGGGCCGTTGCGTTCCTTTCTGCGGACTGCGACGGATTGACGGGGCCAGCGGTGTTGAATGGTTCACCGCTTTCCTACTGGTCCGGGGAGGAGCCCGTCAACCCCATGCGCTTAGCCGGTGGGCTTGTTGGCGGTTCCTGGCCGGCCCGTTTTTTTTCCGATCTCGGCAACGGGCGATTTGATGGCGCTTGGTTGGCCCAAAACTTTGAAAACCTCAACCCCGCATACGCCTGGTGGGACAAGCAGTATCAACTGCACGCCAATATTGACGAAGAACGCGAGCGATTCCTCGAGTTCGAGCGCTGGTGGGGCGGTTTTTATTTCTTCAGCAAGGAAGAGATCACCGCCGTTGTAGAAAACCTGTTCATCGCCAATCAGCCGGAACGAGGGCAAATGAGGGGCGTTTGCCGGTTATGTGAAGGCTGTTTCCTGGACTTGAAGCGGATTCGGAATCCCCTTGTTATCTTTGCTTCTAGCGCTGACAACATCACCCCACCCCATCAAGCCCTAGGCTGGATTCCAGTAGTCTATCCGGATACGCAAGCACTCAAAGCTGCGCGGCAGCGTATCGCTTATCTGCTGAACCCCCATGTTGGCCATTTGGGGATCTTCGTGTCGGCAAGCGTGGCACGCTTCGAGCACCGTGCGATCTTCGAGAGCCTGGACGAAATCGAAGCGCTCAAGCCCGGCCTCTACGAAATGAAGATCTTAAATCCCACCGGCGATCCCGACTGCCGCAAGCCTCAGTACACAGTCGCGTTCAAGGAACGCAAGGTCGAGGACATCCGCTTCGATTATCCGCGTCAGGCATTCGAAACGGTTTACAAGGCGTCGGACTTCAACTCGAAGCTCTATGAGGCCTTTATCGGACCCTGGGTACGAGGGTTGTCCATGCCCTGGACAGCCGAAATACTGAAATGGTTGCACCCGATGCGCACCAGCCGCTACCTCTATTCGGAGCGCCTCAACCCTTGGATCGGTCTCATCGCGATGCTGGCTGACGGTGCGCGCCACTATCGGCAACGCGTAGGCGATGATAATCCGTTTCAATATGCTGAGATGCAATGGAGCCGTAATATCAGCGGCGAGCTCGACGTTTACCGGGACGTCCGTGATGGCTGGTTAGAGCAGCTATTTACGTGGGTTTATTCACCAAGCTCCAGGTAGCACCCAACCTATGGCTCGGAAATCCAAACAGCACCGGAGAGTGGGTGGTCTAGCAATTTCTGCCCGATCATCCCAAGCCGCTGATGTGAAACGTTCAAAAACAAGTATAGTGAAATCTAGCCGTGTGATGCGTGCTTGGCATAACCTAGCGATTGACGCGATCGCCGAGGCGTTCGAAGCGGATGTACAGCAGGGTCTCTCGAGCGAAGAGGCCGCCCAACGCCTCGCGCGATACGGAGCCAACGAGCTACGCAAAGGCAAGCGAGTCTCAATGCTCGCAATCCTGGTAGGTCAATTTAAGAGCCTGGTCACCTGGGTATTGATCGGCGCCGCTTCAATTTCCATTGCGCTCGGCGAATTGGCTGACGGAGTCGCCATCTTGGCCATCGTAATCTTGAATGCGCTTATCGGCTTTTTCAGGAATATCGGGCCGAGAAAGCGGCCGCTGCACTCGCTCGTCTGACCGCGCCTCGGGCCCGGGTGATCCGCGGCGGTCATGCTCTGGTGGTCCCCGCAGCAGCAGTCGTGCCGGGCGATATCCTTTTGCTAGAGGCGGGTGACCTCGTTGCCGCCGATGCCAGGCTCATCGAGGCTTCGGCCTTGCGGAGTAACGAGGCACCCCTCACCGGCGAATCCCAACCCGTAGAGAAACGTGTGGAGATCTGCCCCCCTGAGATGCCGCTGGCCGATCGTCATAACCTCATGTTCTTTGGAACGAGCGTCGTCACCGGTTCCGGCCGGGCTCTGGTGGTTGCAACCGGAATGGCCACCGAGGTCGGCCATATTGCCGAGCTCCTGGAGAGCGCCGGTAGCGGCGAGACCCCACTCCAGCGTCGGCTTGATCATGTTGCAACACGACTCCTCTGGGCATCTTTGGGTATCGTCAGTGTGGTCTTCTTTCTCGGCCTGCTGCGCGCGGTCGCGCCGTTTGAGTTATTCCTAGGCGCGGTGAGCCTCGCGGTGGCTGCGATCCCGGAAGGACTTCCCGCTGTCGTGACCGTGGCGCTAGCGCTTGGCGTGCAGCGCATGGTGCGACGGAATGCCTTAGTGCGCCGTCTACCGTCAGTCGAGACCCTGGGTTGCGCCGAGGTGATCTGCACCGATAAGACCGGCACGCTCACCGTCGGCGAGATGACTGCGCGCCGGGTCGTCACGAGCGGCGATCTGTACAAAATAACCGGGGAAGGTTACTCAACCGAGGGTGCCTTTTTTATTGCCAATTCAGAGCGCTCGGTTGAAGAGGATACGTTGCTTTTCGACCTGCTGCAGGCTGCCGCCGCGTGCAACGATGCCGAGCTCGGTCAAATGAACCATCGGCCCATCGTCGTGGGTGATCCAACCGAAGGGGCGCTATTAGTCGCGGCTTCGAAGGGCGGCATCACGCGTGCCGCGATTGAATCCGGCATGCCGCGCATCGCCACGCTGCCTTTCGACTCCGACCGCAAGCGCATGACCGTCGTGCGGCAGATGGGAGATGAGGCGTTGGCTTTCGTCAAGGGAGCACCCGAAGTGGTCCTCGATCGCTGTACGCATATCCTAACCGACCAAGGACCGCAAGAGCTGACCCAGGGTGAACGCGCTCGCATGTTAGAAGCGAACCGCTTCATGGCGAACGATGCCTTGCGGGTGCTCGCTGTTGCGGAGCGTTCGCTCGGCCGGCTGGATAGGGGCGTTCGAAGTATCGCAAACGACACCGAGATCGAGCGGGATCTCACACTTCTGGGTCTCGTCGGCTTGCAAGACCCGCCCCGAGCAGAGGCGCGTGCGTCGATCAAGAAATGCAAGCGCGCCGGTATCAAGACCGTCATGATCACCGGCGATCACCCGGCAACTGCCCGTGCGATTGGGAGCGAGCTCGGGATCGTGGAGCGCGGGGATGAGGTAGTCGTCGGGACCAATCTTGAGCACATGAGCGACGACGAGCTCCGGGACCGCGTGCCAAGGATTGCCGTGTACGCACGGGTCACGGCTGAGCACAAGCTACGCATCGTACGGGCGTGGAAGGCGCGTGGGGCTGTCGTGGCGATGACGGGAGACGGAGTCAATGACGCGCCGGCGTTAAAGGAGGCGTCCATCGGCATCGCCATGGGCATCACCGGCACCGAGGTCACCAAAGAGGCGGCCGACATCATCATCACGGACGATAACTTCGCTTCGATCGTCGCGGCTGTGGAAGAAGGACGCGGTATCTATGACAACATCGCGAAGACCCTCGCTTATTTATTGGCCGGTAACACCGCGGAATTGGCGGTCATGCTTATCGCTGCGCTGATGGGTTGGCCCTTGCCGTTGCTGCCGCTGCACCTGCTGTGGATCAACCTAGTATAACGATTCATCCATTAGCTTACTGTTATGCCAGTCCCAGAGTGAACTTCTTCCAGCGCACAACCACAGGGGCGAAATTCATCTCACGCACGCCTTGCAAGATGCGCTGCTTGAGTTCCTCGCGAGACTTGACGCGTATTGCCTTAAAGAAGGTGCGGGCCATTTTTCCGAACACCGTTTCGATCAGATTCAGCCAGGAACCGTGTTTGGGTGTATGGACGTAGATGAACCGGTTGGGCCTGGAAGCGAGGTAGGCCATGGTTTCCTTGGAGATATGGGCCGAATGATTGTCCAGGATCACGCGGATGGTGCACTCCTTCGGGTAGTGCTCATCGAGTTCCTTGAGCAGCAGGATGAACTCACGGCTGCGGTGGCGGGGGTGAACTTGCGCGATGAGTTCGCCGTTGTGCAAGTCGACGGCCGCGAGGATAGACAGGGTCCCATGGCGCTTGTACTCGTGGTCCCGGCTCCAGATGCTGTGCTGCTCCGGCACCGGTGGCAAATCGGGTGCGGTATTCTCGATCGCCTGAACGCCGGGTTTCTCGTCCACGCTGACGGTAATGACCGAGCCGGCGTCCTCGCCCGAGGCACGCGCGGCGTT
>JBOIDM010000262.1:0-2873 GCA_050740575.1 Gammaproteobacteria bacterium | reverse complement strand
CGGGCAACTCCACGATCTCGATCCAGTACCGACCCAGGGTCTTCATCACCTCGACCAGCCCTTCAAAGGTCACGGGCTTGATGATGAAAGAGCTCGCGCCCAGGTCGTAGCTGCGATAGATGTCTTCCTCGGCCTTGGAGGTGGTCAGCACGACGATCGGGATCTGTCGAAGCTCGGGGTTCGCCTTGATCTCTTGGAGCGCTTCCCGCCCGTCCTTCTTGGGCATGTTGAGATCGAGCAGGATCAGTCCGGGGCGCGGGGCACTGTCCGGAGCGTTATAACGGCCGCGACCGTGCAGGTAATCGAGCAACTCCTCGCCGTCCGCGACAAAGCGCAGGTCATTGGCGACCCGGGCCTCTGCCAGCGCGTCCTTGGCCAGCAGCCGGTCGTCGGGATCGTCATCGGCCATCAGAAGCGTGATCGGCTGTCCTTTCATTGTCGTCATCCTCCTACGGTAGTTTGGATGGGTAAGGTCACCACGAAGGTCGCGCCTTGACCAGGAGTGCTACTCGCCGTGATGGTACCGCCGTGGCGCTCGACGATCTTCCGGCAGATGGCGAGCCCCATGCCGGTGCCTTCATAGTCTTCCCGACCGTGGAGGCGTTGAAAAGGGGTGAAAATGCGATCCGTGAACTTCGTCTCAAATCCGATGCCGTTGTCTTCTACCGTGATCCGGCACGACACCGATGCGCCTGCGTCCGCATCCGGCCCAGGATCCTCAAGCTCCCCGCGCAGACGCACCAGCGGCGGTTCCCCAGGACGATGGAACTTGAGGGCATTGCCGATCAAATTCTGTAGCAATTGCCGCATTTGCAGCGGATCGGCCGGAATCGCGGGTAGGGTCTCGATCAAGACGCGCCCGCCCGTCTCAAGGAGCCGCCCCTCGAGATCACTCACGACCTCCTCGGCGACGCGGCTGAGGTCCACCGGCTCGAAGGGCTGCCCCCCGATCATCACCCGTGAGAAGGCGAGCAGGTCGGTGATCAGAGTATGCATGCGGCGGGCGGCGTTCTGCATGCGATCGAGGTAGTCCCTACCTTCGGCGTCGAGTACAGCGCGGTAGCGGGTATGCAACCGATCACCGAAGGCCCGAATCTTACGCAGAGGCTCCTGCAGATCGTGCGAGGCTATAAAAGCAAAGTCCTGCAGCTCTCGATTACTGCGTTCGAGCTCGACCGATAGGGCTTGCAGCCGTTTCTCACCACGCTCCCGCTCGGCGATCTCCTCCTGCAGCGCTTTGTTGACGCTCGCAAGTTCCGTCGTGCGTTCCAAGACGCGTTGCTCTAGGAGGTCCCGGCGGAGAGTCGTCGCGTCAAGCTGCGCGGCCATCGCATTAAACCCCCCCGCAAGCATCCCGAGCTCGTCCGTGCTCTGGTAGTCGATACGCCGATTCAGATCCCCCTGCCCCAGGGCTTCCATCCCCGCGAGCAGGCGTCGCGCCGGGACCGCGATCTGGCGCCGCATCAGCCACGCCGCACCGAGGGCGGACAGGATGAACAACGGAACCCCAAGAGCGAGCGTTCGAATAACGTGGTCATAGGATTCATCGGCCTCCCGGATAGTCCTCACAAGATCGACTCCGGCGCGGTATTGGATCGCCTCATCGAGGAGGTCATCCATCTCGGTTCTAAGGTCGAGAAACCGCCGGTATTCGGCGCTGCTGAGGAGCCCACGCTCCTCGGTATCCCGCTTCTGCATGAGTGTCTCGGCGAGGGCGGTATATTCCTGGTAAAGGGCGCCGATCCGCTCTGCCAAAGCCCGGCTTTGCGCAGTGTCCGCAAGGCGGGCATACTGCGCCCGGAACCGCTCGAAGTCCAATCGGTATTGCGCTCCCCTGTCACGGAAAAGCTGCTCGCCGGTTGCGAGAAAGTCCATCAAACCAAGACCGGCGCCGAGCATGCCGATCTCCATCTCTAAGGCGGCCTCGCTCGCTGCGAATTCAACCTCCGTGACCGTGTGCAGCGACTTCCGAACGGCGTTAAGCGCAGTAAAGAGCAACGCGATCACCAGCAGTCCGGCGGCCAAGGCGATCGCAACACCGAGCAGGAGCCTCTTGGTAAGGGTAAAACGCATGGAAGATCCTCGCGCGAACAGACTTTTCAAGACTAGCTTAAAAATACGTTTAGACAGGTCCGGATATCAGCATCTCCATCGCATTATCGCCACGGCTTCATTTCGTCGAACCAGCAAGTTTTACAGCGGGATCTCGCAAGTCCTACGGATGTAGCCGATTACGACACCTAGAAGGAGGCGTAAGTATCTCGTTTATATCATTGTTTATGAGAGTTATTAACCTAAAGCTCCGGCGCTGGCGCGAGGCTTGACTTAAAGACCTTATCGCGGCGGATAACCTCCGCCTAACTAATGCCTTAATGAGAGGAGATGATCATGGACCGGAATCACAGCGATAACCAGTGGCGGCTATGCCACTGGAAAGCATGGCGAGAGAACACCTCAAAGGAGCACAGTCAGGAATGCCTCGAAACGACAGATTCAGCGCACGTATCAGAGATTGCGGGGACCGATCGGCTCTTTTTTCCCAATAGCGCCCGATACACAGCCTTCGGCTCGTGGTCCGGCGGGGCATTCGTAAGGCCCTTCTCTCGCGCCTGAGATTTGAACCGCTACTGGGATGCTCAAAACTTAAAGGAAAGGCTGATGGCCCCGAAGCGATCGCCTCTGTCCTGCTCATCAAATTCCTCGGTGCGGTAGACGTGAGTGTAGGCGAGGTGCGCTCCACCGAGCGTGAGGACCGCCCCGACCTGAAAGTCAGCGACCAATGGATGTTTATCGACGCTGATACCGTTTCCGCCGACATTGCCGTCGAGAAAGATATTGTAGGCGACGGTGCGTCCATCTACGCCGGCGAATAG